>DXDB01000019.1 GCA_019115705.1 Candidatus Tetragenococcus pullicola
GCTCTTCAGCGTGCTTGTGAAGGTAGACCCTATACTTTGAATGAGGTACTTACACATCAAATAGACGGATGAAAAAATAAAATTTTGTCCGTCTATTTGATGTGCTCAAAATTTCGGCCGTGAATTGTAACAAAAGCGGACATCGCAATTTATTCTTCAACAAGTTTTCATTGACGTTGGTCGTTGTTTCTGGTAAAGTATTAGTGTTGTAATTGTAGTTCTTTATGCAACTACAACCGCACAGAACAAGTTTTAAGTATCTTTTTGATCACTTGGGATGGCGAGTCTAAGTTTAATTATAAGGAGGTGCTGAAAAGCATGTATGCAATTATCAAAACTGGCGGAAAACAATTAAAAGTTGAAGCAGGCCAAGCCATCTACATTGAAAAATTAGATGTAGAAGCTGGTGAAAAAGTAACGTTTGATGAAGTTATTTTAGTTGGTGGCGATGCTACAAAAGTTGGGAACCCAACAGTAGCTGGCGCAACAGTAGAAGGTACTGTTGAAAAACATGGGAAAGAAAAGAAGGTTGTTACTTATAAGTATAAACCTAAAAAGAGTTCTCATCGTAAACAAGGCCATCGTCAACCATATACAAAAGTGATGATTGATTCAATCAACGCGTAATTCGATAAAAAAGGATAGGGCTATGATCAAAGGAACATTTAAACGTAATGAGGCCGGACGAATTATTTCTTGTGAAGTTAGCGGTCATGCAGGACTAGGCAATGAAGGCGAAGATATTGTTTGTGCAGCTATTTCAGCTTTGACGTTCAATAGTGTCAATAGTATTGACTCCTTAGCAGGTGTGCAACCACTTATTGATAAAAATGATGATGTCAAAGGGGGATACCTCTATGTAGAAGTTCCAACGAGCTTGACACAAGAGCAAACCAATATCATCCAAATTTTATTAGAAAGTCTGTTGCTTGGCTTCCAAGCGGTTCAAGAAGAATATAGCGAATATATCCAAATAGAGACCATAACGAAAAAATAGGAGGTGCACTCTATGTTGTTGAAAATGAATTTACAATTTTTCGCCCATAAAAAAGGGGGCGGTTCTACTGCTAACGGACGGGATTCTGAATCCAAACGTTTAGGAGCAAAACGCGCCGATGGACAAACTGTATCAGGTGGTTCCATTCTTTATCGTCAACGTGGCACACGGATTTATCCAGGTACCAATGTTGGTATTGGTGGCGATGATACATTATTTGCAAAAGTTGATGGTGTCGTTCGTTTTGAACGTAAAGGCCGTAACAAAAAACAAGTTTCTGTTTACCCTGTAGCAAACGAAGCTTAATAAATGACTCTTGGTTTCTGAAGAAATCAAGAGTTTTTATTTTTTAAAGGACTAAAAAGCGAAGAAATGCTAAGAAAAATGATTCTGTTTTGAATAGACAAGCGTCACTGATACTAGTGAACGTTTGAATAGTACAAACCTTACATAAAAAGAGTCGACGATTACTTTTGAAGAAATCATAGCTACCAAGGGAAATTTTGAAGAGTGAATCCAAGAGACGCTAAAGACCCATCCTTTTTTGATGGTTAAAAGGATGGGTGAAATAAAATTAGTTAACTCGGATAAAAAAACATTAAATACATTCATAATTTTTTGAATGTATACGGTTACTAGTAATAAAATGGATTGCCATTCGCTTTTATGTACGAAAGCACGTATAATTGGAAGAGAAAAAGAGGTGAGATAATTGGGGAAACGGCTGGAGAAAATTTATGATTATATAACAAAAAAAGCTAGTTTGAGTCCTGCCAACGATTTTGTTACCACAAATGAAATTTCTGAGCAACTAAATATTCAACGTAGTAATGTTAGTAAAGATTTGAATCAATTGGTTCGTGAAAATAAACTAACAAAAACAACCACTCGTCCTGTAAAGTATCGATTAGCTAACGAAAAATACCAATCCCACGAACCGCTGAGTAAATATGTGGCCAGCTACAAAGAAGAACGAAAACCGCGTGCCAAGCAACAGCCTTTACGAGTAAATCCTCCGAATGGTATCCAAGATATTTTTGATCGTCTGATCGGTAGTAAAGGGAGTATGAAGAATGCGACAGAACAAGCAAAAGCAGCCATTTTATACCCGCCGAAAGGCTTAAATTGTTTGATTACTGGCCCCACTGGATCTGGAAAAACTTTCTTTGCTCATGCCATGTTCCAGTTTGCTAAAGTCAATCATATCATAGCTTCTAATAAAGAGTTGATTGTCTTTAACTGTGCAGATTATGCCAATAATGCAGAACTTTTGATGAGCCATCTCTTTGGGTATGCAAAGGGAGCTTTTACTGGTGCTGAAAAAGAAAAACGAGGCATTATTGATCAAGCAGATGGAAGTATGTTGTTTCTAGATGAAATTCATCGATTACCGCCTGAAGGCCAAGAAATGGTTTTTTACTTTATGGACCATGGTACCTACAGTCGTTTGGGGGAATCTGGGAAACAACATCAAGCAGATGTGCGAATCATAGGAGCAACGACAGAAGATCCTCATTCTGCATTATTAGATACCTTTGTACGTCGTATCCCGATAAATATTCATCTCCCATCATTTGAGGAGCGTCCAGCCACAGAACAAATCGATCTCGTACGAATCATGTTTTCTCATGAAGCAAATCGTATAAAACGGGCGATTTCAGTGACCGAAGACGTCGTAAAAGCTTTGATTGGAAGTGTAAATTTCGCCAATATTGGCCAGTTGAAATCTAATGTTCAGATGGTCTGTGCTCGGGGGTTTTTAAACCATATGCAAGAAGAACAAATCAATTTGACGATTGAAGATGTCCCTGAAGGCATACGCTCTGGTTTGTTTTTATTAGCTAGTAAACGGAAGCTTTTGACAGATCTTTCCAAAAATCTTGAATCAAAAATACTGATCCAACCCGATAAAGATATGTTGAGTATTCAAGCGGATGCTTACGAATTGCCTTACAATTTATACGATATTATAGGTGACAAAGCTGCCCTATTAAAAGCAGATGGTGTTGGGCAAGAAGATATCAACCAGTTTATTTCAACCGACATTAATATTCACTTGAAGTCCTTTTATAAAGATCATGGGTTTTCTTTTGATCAGAATAACAAATTAAGTGAATTTGTTGATGAAAAAGTGATTAAGCTCACGTCAGAAATCAAAAAATTGGCCCAAGATCGTCTTGATTGTGACTATCCGGAAAATTTCATTTATGCGATGAGTTTACACATCAGTTCGCTTTTAAAAAAGATTCAAGTAGGTGAGAAACGTTCAGTCAATGTGAATATTCAAGAAATGATTATTGATTATCCGACTGAGTTTGAAGTGGCACATGAAATACGTCAGAAAATCGGTCAAACCTTTCGTATGACAATCCCAGAAAATGAAGATTATTATTTGGCTGCTTTACTTGTTTCTTTGGAAAATAATAGGTCTGAAGGAAAGATAGGAATCGTAGTGGCTGCCCATGGGACCAGTACAGCAAGCAGTATGGTATCTGTTGTAAGACAACTTTTAGGAATTGAGCAAATGGTGGCTGTAGACATGCCGTTAGATATGTCCCCTAAAGCGGCATTAGAGAAAATGAAGCAAGCAGTTTTAAAAGTGCACGAAGGTAGAGGCGTTTTGTTGCTGGTAGATATGGGGTCATTGGTAACCTTCAATGATGAGATAAAAAGGCAGACAACTATCAATGTGGCGACCGTCGATATGGTTTCTACTCCTATGGTTTTAGAGGCGGCACGTAAAGCCTCTGTTTTTGGCACAACCTTAGAAAACTTGTACGATTCACTTAAAAGTTTCCATGGCTATAGTGAATTAAAAACGATCCATAATTCGACCGTCGATGCCTATCGTCCACAAGCAATTTTAGCTATCTGTGCTTCAGGCGAAGGAACGGCAAAGCATTTGCAAAGTATGATTCAAGTAGCACTGGAAGAAAAAAATGCTGCTTGTGTTCAGGTGATTACCTTATCTTCAGTTGAACTTTCCGATCAAATCGAGCAAATAAAAAAACACTACCAAGTGATTGCAACTACTGGTGTGATCGATCCGCAAATGGATGTCCCTTTTATTTCTTTGGAAAAATTTTTTACTCAAGAAATCGATGAATGGATTGATCAGCTTTTGTTAGGAGAAAATCTGGTAGAAGAAGAACCCTCGTTTTTAGAAGCTGAAAAAGTGAAAAAAATTTGTTTAGAGTATTTAGAGAAAAATTTTACTTTTTTAAATCCATATAAATTGATTGAACCTTTGATACAGTTCTCTGAAGCTATTATGCACACTTGGAACATCTCTTTTGAAAAGCAAGGTTTCAAAATCAATTTTTTACTTCACACAGCAGGAATGCTGGAAAGAATAGTGTTGCAACAACCACTTTCTGGTACTTTAGAACAAGAAGAAGAATTAAAAAAAGATCCTTTCTATGAAAAACTTCATGTTCATGTGCAGTCTCTAGGTCGAACAATGAACTTATCGATTCCGTCGCTTGAAATTTATTACTTGCTTTTATTAATCAAAAAAGAAGTAGGTATAGACTGAACGTCTATAAAAAAATACACAAAAAGATACACTAACTCTCAGTGTGTCTTTTTGTGTATTTTTTTATTTTTATTTTCAGGAAATGCGCTCTCTTTCTGTATTATTTTATCCTGGCATGCTTTTTGCTTAATTATATAGTGGAAGAGTGATAAGGAACACTTTTTTAAGAGAATCTTATCTGAAAATAGGAGAGGAGGGAAAAGATTGGACATTCGATTGGCAAGAATCGATGATCGGTTGATCCATGGACAAGTTGCTATGGTTTGGTCCAAACAAACAGGAATCAACCGAATCATTGTTGTCAGTGATGAAGTAGCTAAGGATCATTTGCGGAAGTTTTTGTTGATGGAAGCTGCGCCGCCAGGAATCAAGGTAAACATTGTTACTATCTCAAAGTTACTGCAAGTATATACTAGTCAATTATTTCAAAATGAAAAAGTCATGTTGTTATTTACCAATCCTTACGATGTGGCAACCTTGGTTCGAAATGGTGTACAGATCAAAAAGGTAAACATAGGTGGCATGAGTTTTTCAAATGGAAAAGAAATGATTACCAATTTTGTATCTGTTGATCAAACAGATCTTGCAGCTTTTCATTTTTTGAATCGACAAGGAATCGAGATTGAGTTACGGAAGGTACCAGCTGATCGAAAAGTCTATTTGATGGATTTATTGGAAAAGAAAGAGAGAACATAAAAAGTGAAGTGTTCGAATTATTGAAGAAAGAGGAGGTAAGAAAATGGTAGGTATAGTCCTAGCAAGTCATGGTGATTTTGCAAATGGGATCAAACAATCTGCGGCCATGATTTTTGGAGAGCAAGAAAATGTGGCTGCTTGTACCTTGAAACCTAGCGAAGGACCCGACGATATACGCCAAAAGATGCAAGAGGCAATCAACTCCTTCGATGATCAAGAAGAAGTTTTATTTTTGATTGATTTGTGGGGTGGTACACCGTTTAATCAGGCAAACAGTCTATTTGAAGAACATAAAGAAAAATGGGCTGTCGTTTCTGGCATGAATTTACCAATGGTTATTGAAGCATATGGTTCACGACTTTCCACGGATTCTGCTCACGAAATCGCAAAGGCCATTATGCCAAGTGGGAAAGATGGTATCAAAGTCAAACCAGAAGATTTACAACCTGAACCTGAACAAAAAGAAGCAGTTATTCCAGTAGCCCAGGGTTCGATTCCAAAAGGTACGGTAATGGGTGACGGTAAAATTAAATTGGTCTTAACAAGGGTGGATTCTCGTTTGTTACATGGACAAGTAGCGACAGCTTGGTCAAAAGCAACAAATCCCAATCGGATCATTGTGGTTAGTGATGAAGTAGCCAAAGATCAATTGCGAAAAAGTTTAATCGAACAAGCGGCACCTAGCGGCATTAAAGCCAATGTAGTGCCTATTGATAAAATGATCGAAGTAGCCAAAGACCCTCGTTTTGGAACTACAAAAGCTTTATTGCTATTTGAAAATCCGCGCGATGTGGTTCGGGTTGTTGAAGGCGGTTTAGATGTCAAAGAAGTAAATGTAGGCTCAATTGCGCATTCAAAAGGCAAAGTTGTTGTCAATCATTCAATTGCTATGGGGCCTGAGGATGTCGAAGCTTTTGATCGTTTGATTGAAAAGGATATTAAGTTCGACGTTCGTAAAGTTCCTGCAGATTCGAAAGGAAATTTCAAAGAGTTGTTAAATAAAGCCAAGAATGAATTAAGTAGACAAGAAAAAGAGTAGAAAGGAGAGAAGAATATTATGTCAGATTTAAATGTACTGCAAATCGTCTTAGTAATTATCATTGCTTTCTTTGCAGGAATGGAAGGAATATTAGACCAATTCCAATTTCATCAACCACTTGTAGCTTGCACATTGATAGGGCTAGTAACTGGGAATTTGGAGATTTGTGTAATCTTAGGTGGATCATTACAAATGATTGCCTTGGGATGGGCGAATATTGGAGCAGCAG
Organism: Candidatus Tetragenococcus pullicola; assembly: GCA_019115705.1. Classification (GTDB taxonomy): domain Bacteria; phylum Bacillota; class Bacilli; order Lactobacillales; family Enterococcaceae; genus Tetragenococcus; species Tetragenococcus pullicola. Next base: position 6,497 of record DXDB01000019.1, read on the forward strand.
TGGCACCTGATGCCGCATTAGCTTCTGTCGCTTCGGCAATTATTTTGGTTTTAGGAGGACAAGGTAGAGGTGGTGTTTCTTCAGCTATTGCCATTGCAATTCCATTAGCGGTTGCCGGATTGTTCTTAACTATGATTGTTCGTACCTTAGCTGTACCGATTGTTCATGGGATGGACCGTGCAGCCGAACGTGGTGATTTTAGACGTATCGATTTATTGCAAGTATTAGCAGTAGGCATGCAAGGATTACGTATTGCTTTGCCAGCAACAGCTTTACTTTTCATTCCCGCAAGTACCGTACAAGCTGTTTTAGAAAAAATGCCAGAATGGTTGACACAAGGGATGGAAATTGGTGGTGGCATGGTCGTTGCCGTTGGATATGCCATGGTTATTAATATGATGGCAAGTAAAGAAGTTTGGCCATTTTTCATTCTCGGGTTTGCATTAGCAGCACTTTCTGATTTGACGCTGATTGCTATCGGAGCTATCGGCATTGCTTTAGCATTGATTTATATACAATTGTCGAAAAAAGGTGGTTCAGCTGGTGGTACAGGTGGCGGCAGTTCAGACGATCCACTTGGCGATATTTTGAACGATTATTAATCTAAAGGAGGTAAATAATCATGGCAGAAGAAAAGATAGAATTAACAAAAAGAGACCGCCTAAATGTTGCTTGGCGGAATACTTTTACACAAGGTTCGTGGAATTATGAACGGATGCAAAATGGCGGTTTTTGTTATGCAATGATACCGGCAATCAAAAAACTATATAAAACCAAAGATGATCAGTCAAAAGCCTTGCAACGGCATTTAGAATTTTACAATACCCACCCTTATCTAACCGCGCCTATTCTTGGGGTTACTTTAGCTTTAGAAGAAGAACGCGCAAATGGTGCACCAATCGATGATGTTGCTATTCAAGGGGTAAAAGTGGGGATGATGGGGCCTCTTGCTGGGGTTGGTGATCCAGTTTTCTGGTTTACTGTACGTCCAATGCTTGGAGCCTTAGGAGCATCACTTGCTTTAGGTGGGAATGTTTTAGGTCCCATTATTTTCTTTGTAGTGTTTAATTTGATTCGTTGGTTATTTTTATGGTATGGGCAAGAGTTTGGTTATAAAGCAGGATCTTCTATTACCGATGATTTATCAGGTGGTCTTTTACAAGATATTACTAAAGGAGCTTCAATACTGGGGATGTTTGTCCTAGCTGCCTTAGTTCAACGTTGGGTCAATGTTTCCTTTACACCAAAAGTTTCCGAAGTTCAATTACAAGAAGGGGCTTATGTCGAGTGGGACAAGATCCCAATGACAGGAAAAGGGCTCCAAGAGGCTTTCCAACAAGTAGCCTCTGGAAAAGCTTTATCAAATATTGAAGTAACAACTTTACAAGATAACTTAGATCAGTTAATCCCAGGATTAGCCGGATTATTGCTGACCTTATTGTGTATGTGGTTATTGAAGAAAAATGTTTCTCCGATTGTTATCATTATCGGTTTGTTTGCCTTTGGTATCGTCGGACATTTGATTGGCTTACTTTAAGAAAAATGACCAGATTTCTCTTTGATTTCTGGTCAGATACATAGGTTTGAAGGGAAGGGATAGAAATGGTTCAATCAATTAATACCAAAATTGATCTCGTCAAAGATGCGACCTCTTTTATGGGAATGGCAGAATATGGCCAACTCATGATTGGTGATAAGGGGTTTGAATTTTATAATTCTCGTGATCCTCGTAAATTTGTTCAAATACCATGGGAAGAAGTTCAATATGTGATTGCCTCCGTGGTTTTTAAAGGAAAGTGGATTCCTCGCTTTGCTATTGAAACGAAAAGAAATGGCACCTTTACTTTTTCAAGTAAGAATCCCAAAGAGGTATTAAGAGCCATACGAATTTATATCGCTCCTAGTCATATGATCAAGGCTTTGAGTTTCTTTCAGGTAATCAAAAGAGGTATTCTTGCATTTGGAAATAAAACATAATAGTTTTAAAAGACGATCTTATTCCTGAGGTCGTCTTTTTTCAACTAGTAAAGAAGTATACTCTTTGAACAATGCCAAAAACATTTGTCAAGACGAGGCGAGAAATTTACAAATTACTGGCTCATTTAACCGAAAAATTTTATCAATCGAGATTACAGAAAAATAACGTTGTCTTTTTCGCATTAAATCAGAAAGTTATCTTTTTGAAGAAAATAGAGTGTGGTACACTGGAAAAAAGGAGTGATAGGATGCATTGGTTATGGGTGATTATTGTAGGTTCAGTTATTGGTTCGATTGCAGGAGCGATTACAGGAGAAAAACGTGGCTGTTTATTTAACATTACTGCAGGCATTATTGGATCATCGATTGGAGAATCTCTTTTTGATGCGTTTGGTCCGAGAGTAGCTGGTATGGCTCTTGTTCCCTCAATTCTAGGCGCTGTTATTTTTGTTGCGATTGTTAGTTTTATTTTTGGAAAAAGTAAATAAAGAAAATCGAATCTCAAAAAAATTAGTTTTTTTAGTAAGACGTACTTTCCGAAAACGTCAAAAGTTTGTTATAATGAAAAAGAATGTCATGGAAAGAAGGAAGAAATAATGTCAAGAATTACAAAGTTAAGAGAAGAAATGAATGCCATTGGTGTCGATAGTTTTTTAATTACCAGTCCTTATAATTTGCGTTATTTCACAAATTTTACCGGAACACCAGGAGATGCGGTAGCGTTAATTACCAATGAAAAAGCTTTTTTCATCACTGATTTTCGTTATTTAGAACAAGCACGTGAACAAGCAACCGAATTTGAACTGGTCGAAGGTCGAAATTATTTACAAACGGCTACCCAAGTAATCAAAGAACAAGGATTACAAGATGTTGCCTTTGAAGAAGATTATATCAGTTTTGCTCAATTTGACTTGTTACAAGACTGGGTAGAAGATGTTTGGGTTCCTGTTTCTGAAGTGTTAGAAAGCTTACGTGAAATAAAAGATGACAATGAAATTGCTACAATAAAAAAAGCTTGTCAAATTGCTGATCAAGGGTTTGACCATGTCTTAAAAATGATTCAACCTGGCATGACAGAAATCGAAGTGGCAAACCAGCTAGACTTTTTCATGCGTTCTTTAGGGGCGACTGGTGTTTCTTTTGAAACGATTGTCGCATCAGGGACTCGTTCTTCGATGCCACACGGAGTAGCTAGTCAAAAAGTGATTGAACAAGGAGATATTGTGACCCTTGATTTTGGCTGTTACTATAATGGCTATGTTTCAGATATGACACGTACGTTTGCAATCGGTGATCCTGGCGAAAAGATGAAAGAGATTTACCAAATTGTTCTTGATGCCAACTTAAAAGTGATCGAAGCAGCAAAAGCAGGCGTTTCTGGTATTGAATTAGACACTGTCGCTCGTGAGCATATTGCCTCTTTTGGTTACGGTGAAGCTTTTGGTCATTCTACAGGACACGGTATTGGTCTAGAAATCCACGAAGGTCCAAATGTTTCAGCTCGAGCAGATAAAAAGTTTGTTGTAGGAAACATTATTACAGATGAACCAGGAATTTATCTGCCAGAAATCGGCGGTGTGCGCATTGAAGATGATCTTTTGATTACCGAAAATGGCTGTGAAGTTCTAACCTCTTCACCAAAAGAATTGATTATTTTATAAAAAAGGAAAAGTTGCTTGTTAAGAAACTTTTTCCTGTTTTCAAAAAAGAAGAAGTTATAGTATAATCAAGTGGACTAGAAGATATGTAGAAAAATAGTTACAGTGACTAAAATAAATGTCATGAACCATACACAGAGATGGAGGAATAAAAATGGCTGATGAAAAAAGTTTCGTTCTAGGCGATGACAAAGAATTAGGTGAAATCGTGATCGCACCAGAAGTAATCGAAATTATTATTGGAATAGCTGCTTCAAAAGTAGAAGGGGTTTATTCCATGCAAGGAAGTTTTGCCAATAATGTGACAGAACTTTTAGGTCGTTCTGCATATGGCAAAGGTGTTCGACTTGAAATGGACGATGAAGGAATAAAAGTTGAAATTTATACGTATATAAAATACGGTGTTTCAATTCCTAAAGTGGCAACAGATATTCAAAGACGTGTGAAAGAACAAGTTCTATTTATGACGGATGTTGTTTTAACAGAAGTGAATGTCCATGTGGTTGGTTTGATTCCTGAAAAAACAGAAGAAGTGAATTTAGAAGAATTATTTGGAAATGATGAGGATAACCATGAATAAAGAATTATCCCGCCATGATATTCGAGTCATGGCAGTACAAGCCCTTTTTCCTTTAGATTTTAATGAAGATTTAAGTCGAAAAGATGCCATTGAACAAGCGATTGAACTTGAGCATGGTGAAATGATCGATGAAGAGCAAGAGAAGTTTATCCCAGAATATCTGGATATCTTAGTGACCGGAGTCTGCGAGCATAAAGTAGAACTTGACCAACTCATTGAAACACATTTAAAAAAAGGATGGCATTTGAGTCGTCTATCAAAAATGGACGTTATCGTGTTGAAAATTGCATTATTTGAGATGATGTATATTGAAGAAGTACCTGGCAAAGTAGCCGTAAATGAAGCAATCGAATTGACTAAAACCTTTAGCGATGATCAATCTCGTAAATTTGTGAATGGTATTTTATCAAACATCCTGAAAGAATTAGATGAAGCGAACAAAGAAAAATAAAAAGGTAAAAAGAGATAGGATAGCAAGGGCAAAAAAGGTCTGAAGACTACTTTGCATATTGCCTGTTCTATCTCGCCTTTTTTAATGGAAAATGTTAAAATTTAGGCGAAAAGAGGTCTCTAAATGGGAACACGAATCAATGGAAGAGAATTAGCTGAAACGATGCAAGTTGAGATAAAAAAAGAAGTAGAGGAACTAGCTGAAAAGAATATTCAGCCAGGATTAGCTGTTTTACTTGTAGGAGAAGATCCCGCCAGTCAAGTCTATGTTCGAAATAAAGAGACAACCGCCAAAAAGTTAGGGATTTATTCGCAAATTTTACGCTATGAAGAAACAATCACAGAAAAACAATTACTAGAAGAAATTAAACGTTTGAATGGTGATCCGAAAATTCATGGAATATTAGTACAATTACCATTACCAAAACAAATTGATGAAGAAAAGGTTATTTTAACTATCGATCCTAAAAAAGATGTGGATGGGTTTCATCCAGTGAATATGGGCAAACTTCTGACCGGTGATGCGACTATGATTCCTTGTACACCTTATGGCATTATGAAAATGTTAGAGGCTTATTCGATCGATGTGGATGGAAAACAGGCAGTAGTCGTGGGACGAAGCAATATTGTTGGTAAACCAGTTGCTTGTCTGCTGCTAGAAAAAAATGCCACGGTAACGGTGACCCATTCTCATACTCAGGATTTAAAAGCCATCACTTCGCAAGCTGACATTTTAGTTGTGGCTATTGGCAAAGGTCATTTTATTACGAAAGACTATGTGAAAGATGGCGCGGTTGTTATTGACGTAGGGATGAATCGCAATGCACAAGGAAAGTTAATTGGTGATGTGAAGTTTGATGAAGTTGAGCCTAAGACAAGTTACATCACACCAGTTCCCAAAGGCGTTGGACCGATGACAATCACCATGTTGATGCAACAAACGGTAAAAGCTTGTAAAATTCAAGAATTGGGGCTTTAATATGGCACAAGATTATCTTACAGTCAGCGTATTAACAAAATATTTAAAAAGAAAATTTGATGCGGATCCTTATTTAGAAAGAGTGTATCTTACAGGTGAAATTTCCAATTTCCGTTTACGACCGAATCACCAATATTTTAGTTTGAAAGACGAACATGCTAAAATTTCTGCTGTTATGTTCAAAGGTGCCTTTTCAAAGCTTAAATTCAGACCTGAAGAAGGAATGAAAGTTTTAGTGGTCGGGCATATTTCAATTTTTGAGGCAACTGGAAATTATCAAATTTATATTGAACAAATGCAACCTGATGGAGTTGGTGCTTTATATCAAGCCTATGAACAATTGAAAGAAAAGTTGGATAAGGAAGGGATTTTTCGTGCACCTAAGAAGATCTTACCTCGTTATCCTAAAAAAATTGCGGTAGTCACCAGTCCTAGTGGGGCAGTGATAAGAGATATAATAACAACAGTGCGTCGCCGTTTTCCGATTGCTCAAGTCGTGTTGTTTCCTACAGTGGTTCAAGGAAATAAAGCTGCCGATGATGTCGTGAGAAATATTCAACGAATTGAAGCTATTGGAGACTTCGATACGATAATTATTGGTCGTGGTGGTGGCTCGATTGAAGATCTTTGGCCGTTTAATGAAGAGCGAGTAGCACGCGCGATTTTTCAAGCACAAACGCCGATTATTTCTTCAGTTGGTCATGAAACGGATACAACGATTGCTGATCTTGTAGCTGATGTCCGTGCAGCAACGCCAACCGCTGCTGCAGAATTAGCTGTTCCCGTCTTGTCAGAAGAAATTTTACGAATCGATGAAAAAAAAGCCCGCTTACAACAAGCTTTTTTACGGCAATTGCAACAAAAAGAAGAACGGTATCAACGGGTAAAAAGTTCGTATATATTTCGACAACCAGAACGTTTATATGATGCTCAATCCTTAAAGCTCGATCAATTCAGTCAAAAATTGATTCAAGAGATGCAGACGCTACTTTATGAAAAAAATCGTTTGGCACAAGACGAAATTCATCGATTCAAACGTGTGGTTCCTGTTTCACAAGTGAAGGAAAAGCAACAACAAAGGGATTTTTTGACGCAACGTTTAAATCAACAAATTCAATTATTATTAGAGAAAAAGCAAAATCAATTTCAACAAAGTGTTCAAGCACTTGATTTATTAAGTCCTTTAAAAATCATGGGAAGAGGGTATTCTTACACCACAAAAGAAAGCAAAGTTGTTAAATCAATCCAGGAAATAGCCGTTGATGATCAACTAGCGATTCATTATCCAGATGGTCAAGCCCAAGTGAAAATTATTGCGTTAGAGGAGGAAGAACATGGCAGAGCCGACATTTGAAGAATCTTTACAAGAATTAGAAAAAATTGTTACCAGACTGGAACAAGGAGATGTTCCTTTAGAAGAGGCCTTACAAGCTTTTCAACAAGGAATGCAATTAAGTAAGCAATGCAAAGACACGTTGTCAAAAGCTGAAGAAACACTGACGAAAATGATGACTGATGATAATGAAGAAGTGTCTTTTGAAGAGGAAACAAAATGACGGAGTGGCCGATTTTTTTACAAGAAGAACGTCAAAAAGTAGAAGCAGAGATGGAAATATTTATTGAAAAGAATACGAATGACGATCACCTAAAAAAAAGTATGTTGTATTCACTTCAAGCTGGTGGTAAAAGAATCCGTCCTTTGCTGTTACTAACCACAATCGCTTCATTTGGAAAAAAAGCGAGCCTAGGCGATTATCAAGTGGCTGCTAGTCTAGAAATGATTCATACCTATTCTTTGATTCATGATGATTTGCCTGCCATGGATAATGATGCGCTCCGTCGTGGGAAACCTACCAACCATATTGTTTTTGGAGCTGGTATGGCAACACTTGCAGGCGATGGCCTTTTAACTGGAGCTTTTCAATTACTAAGTACCGCTGCGATTAATGACAGTGTAAAAATTCGCTTAATCCAACTGTTAACACAAGCGGCGGGCACCCAGGGTATGGTAGCAGGACAAGCGTTAGATATCGCTTCGGAAGAAAAAAAAATCGCGTTAGAGGACTTAATACACATTCATGAAAGAAAAACAGGTGCTTTGCTTTGTTTTGCAACAATGGCTGGTGGTTTGCTTGCCCAACAACCTGAGTCTGTAATTACCACATTAAGACAGATGGGAGTTCACTTGGGGCTTGCTTTCCAGATTCGTGATGATTTATTAGACGTTCTTAGTACAGAAGAGAAAATGGGAAAAGCTACTAAAAAAGATGACCAAGCAGGAAAAAATACATATCCAGGATTATTGGGAGTAAAGAAGTCTGAAGAAGCACTAACCAATGAATTACAGGCCGCTCATTTATTATTAAATCAAATGGGAAATGAATTTGATAAGACCAACATGACCCATTTCCTGAATTTATTTTCATTAGAAAGAGGGCTATCATGACAAAAGAACGTGTCGATATTTTAGCGGTTCAACAAGGTCTATTTGAAACCCGTGAACAAGCAAAACGTGGGGTAATGGCGGGACTGGTTTATACCGAAAAAAATGAACGTCTTGATAAACCTGGCGTAAAAATCCCAGTTGAAACAACTCTTCAAATAAAAGGAAAGAAACTTCCTTATGTTTCTAGAGGCGGATTAAAATTGGAAAAAGCGCTAAAAATATTTGACTTTACCGTCTTGGATAAAGTGGTTTTAGATATAGGCGCTTCTACAGGTGGATTTACAGATGTTGCTTTACAAAATGGAGCTAAAAAAAGTTATGCGTTAGATGTGGGGTATAACCAATTAGCCTGGAAAATTCGTCAAGACCCTCGAGTTGTCGTGATGGAACGTGTTAATTTTCGTTATGCCAAACCTGAAGATTTTACAGAAGGTATTCCAGAAGTAGCAACTATTGATGTTTCTTTTATTTCTCTTAAGAAAATTCTACCCGCTTTGCATGCTATTTTGAAAGAAGGCGGCGACGTCATGGCATTAATCAAACCTCAATTTGAAGCAGGTCGTGAATTTGTCGGGAAGAAAGGAATTGTACGTGATCCTAAGACACACCTGGAAGTTTTAGAGACTATTTTACAGTTTTCTTTAACTGAAAATTACGATGTTAAAAATTTGAGCTTTTCTCCGATTACTGGTGGCCAAGGAAACATCGAATTTATTGTTCATTTGAAAAAAACAAATGAATTGGGGAAAATGGATCCAACGATTTCTATTGAAGCAACTGTTCATGAAGCACATGCGCGTTTCTAAATTCCATAAAAGATCAGAGAGTATTCAACAAAAACTTTCTGGTCTTTTCATTTTGAACAAAACGCGTCATATTGAATGGAAAATTCATAAATATTATCTGACAGTAAAAATTTGTAAGCGTTGGTTAGATGAAGGCGCAAAGAGGAATATAACTTTTAGTAATTTCTTAAGTGTTAGCTTTTCAATTGAAAAAAAATAAGCTATGATAGGGAATAAATCAAAGCAAATATTGTCAGTTGGTTTTAAAGGTACATGGGGGAAAATAGATGAATAAAAAAGAAAGGCACCGTCTGATTACAAAATTCTTGACACAAGAAAATATACAAAAGCAAGAAGAACTTGTGAAACGATTACACGAAGAAGGAGTTCCAGTAACACAAGCCACGGTTTCACGTGATATCAAGGAATTAAAACTGATCAAGATCCCTTCAGACAATGGGGGGTATCGTTATAGTCTTCCTTTAGAATCAGAAAATGTAAGTGAAAAATTAAAAAAATTAGTGCAAGATGCGTTTATATCGATTGATCAAATGGATAAATTTGTTTTATTACGGACCTTGCCGGGAAATGCTTCGGCAATTGCCAATTTGATTGATAAAAAATATCATAGTCAGTTGTTTGGTTTATTAAATGATGATGACAATATCTTGATGATTGTCAAAACGGATAAAGACCGAGAGAAAGTCTATCAAGAGTTACATCAGCTTATAGATTAGGAGAGAAGAACATGCTGTTAGAACTTACGATTCAAAACTTTGCAATCATTCCTAAGTTGCATCTCTCTTTTTCAGAAGGAATGACCGTATTAACTGGGGAAACTGGAGCCGGAAAGTCCATCATTATCGATGCGATGGCACTTCTTGCTGGCGGAAGAGGGCTTACGGAATATATTCGACAAGGGTCTGAAAAATGCTTGATTGAAGGTGTTTTTGAGTTTCCACAAGAAGAAGAATTTCATGAGTTAATGAAAGAGCTGGGCATTGATGAAAATGAAGAAGTGCTAATTATTCAACGAGACATTACGAATGCTGGAAAAAGTATGTGTCGTGTGAATGGACGTAGTATGACGCTTAGTAATTTACGTCGTATTGGTAGTTTTTTAGTCGATATCCAAGGACAAAATGAACATCAGGACCTTTTGCAAGAAGAAAAACATTTGGGGTTACTTGATAGCTATGGCTCTAGTGACTATCAGGCGCAACTTGTGTCTTTTAAAAAAGACTATGCCAGCTATCGACAGTTGGAAAAACAAGTACGTCGTATTCAAGAAAATGAGCAATCCTTTGTTCAACGTTTGGATATGTTACATTTTCAACAAGAAGAAATCGAACAAGCCAAGTTAAATCTTGGAGAAGAAGAGGAGTTGATTGAAGAGCGAGATAAGCTCATGAATTTTCAAAAAATAGTGGATGCTTTTGGCTTGAGTTATGGGTTGCTTTCTTCAGAATCAGGCAATAGTTTGGATGGGATTAGTATGGCTATCACGCAATTAGAAGATATTGCTCACTTAGACTCAGAGTATGAACAAATCAACGAAAATGTTCAAAGTGCTTATTTTCTTTTACAAGAAGCAACAACGGAAATTTCGCGACAACTCGACCACATGGAAATGGATGAAGGTCGTTTAGAAGAAGTTGAAGAACGGTTAGAATTAATTAGGCAATTGAAACGAAAATACGGGGATTCGATTGCTACTATATTAAAGTATTACGACGAGATATCTGAAGAGTTATTGCAAGTGACAAATTCTGAAGACCGCTTAGAGGAATTGGAAAGTCAGCTGGCAGAAAAAGAAAAAGGAATCGAACAATTCGCAGATAAACTCCATAATCAGCGTAAAAAATTGGCTTATAAATTGGAACGAGAAATCGTTCAAGAATTAGCTGAGCTTTATATGGAACATGCACAATTTGAGGTGCATTTTCATCCCGAACGAAATCTTTCTGCTAGTGGGTTTGATAAAGTTGAATTTTATTTGACAACAAATCCAGGTGAACCACTTAAGCCGTTAGTGAAAGTAGCCTCAGGAGGAGAGCTTTCACGAATTTTACTGGCTTTAAAATCAATTTTTTCCAAAAATCAGAGAAAGACAAGTATTGTTTTTGATGAGGTCGATACCGGAGTAAGCGGACGGGTCGCCCAAGCAATCGCTGAAAAAATTGTTAAAATTTCACGCCAATCACAAGTCCTTTGTATTACCCATCTTCCCCAAGTTGCTGCTGTGGCGACTCATCATTACTTTATTTCAAAAGAAGTAAAGGGTGGACGTACATAGACACATGTAAGG
>DXDB01000196.1 GCA_019115705.1 Candidatus Tetragenococcus pullicola
CCCTTGTAAAATAGCTATTGATTTCCCTTTGTCCTTGTCACACTCACGCATGAGTTTATAAAGCAAAATAGAATAGCGACTTTTTAGTTTTGTTGTATCAATCAATAAATGTTGCGTGTAATGATTTTTAAGACCCAATAAGTGAGGAGCAAGCTTAGGAGAAAGTTCTATTTCTACTTGACCATTTTCGTAATAATCGGCAGATTGTACCCAACCTGTTTGAGTTATAACTTTTCGTTCTTCATCGTAAACTAAAACTTCTTTTTTTCGTAAATCGCCAATCGCTTTTGCCATATCCCCATAGTTTTTGCCGTTCTGCTTAATATTTAAAACCTTAGTTAGTTCATACATTGAAGTCTTAATCACATTAAACTGAGTATCTTCGGGCTGTATCTTTGAAATGACAAAGTCCATAATTTTCAATTCTCTAGCAGTTAAGTCATGTCTCGCCTTATTGATAATATCGTTGGATTCAACAACATAGTAATATTGTTGTTGCTCATATCCATCTAAAGCAAAATTACGGTCGTTTCGCCAAATATAATTCTGTTTTTTAGCCATGTAAATTTATCCTTTCCAACGCAAAGTAAAAACATGTAAAATAAGTTTAACAAGTTAAATAAGTTTAATCAACATATTAATCGAAAATAACTTATGAGTCATGTACTTTTTACTTATGAGTCATGTACTTTTTACTTATCTATTATGTCTATAAACGTTGATATAAAGCCATTCTCATTTCCCTAAGTATTATAAAGTATTAAAGAAGTATTATATAAATATAAAGGCGCGCGAGAGCGTGTGTTTTGTTTCTCTATTCTTAAAATAAAAACCACAAACCAAAAAATAAAAAAAGGAGTGAGCGAAAAGCACGCTCACATTGTACTTGCAGCGTTCACTTCGTTCACTCGCGAAAAGAAAAAAACAACCCCTCTTTTAGGAAGGGCTTTGGATAGCTCTAATTGCTTGCCTAGCCTGTTTTAACTGTTTGCCTAGATCAATAACGCTTAGTAAGCAATCAGGCGCCTTACAGGCGGTCAGGGCAAGCCCTAACAACCCTTAGGTAAAAAAGGTAAGATAAATCGGCTATTCTTTATGTTTTTTTTGATGAGGTCATTCAAAACTGTTTTTAAGCCACTTAGCAGCCCGTTTCAGGCGTTTCATTATCTTATTAGTATAAATAGCTGATTATCAGATAAAACCTCTTAAAACGAAAAATAGACACCTTTACTGTTATCTCTAGTTGAATCTGATTGCCAAAATCTAATAAATGAACCGTAGAATGGGAATAAGAACCTTTTAGAAGCATTGATGTAATGCTAATTGCACGTTTTAGTTTAATTAAACTAGCGTAGTCTGTTTAATTAAACTAAAATGTTTAGTTGAGCAAAGCGAAACTCGGAACCAGGCTACAAACAAATTTGCTGAAGCAATTATCAAGTATGAATCAAATTGATTTATTTAAGTTATCTCTTGAAGAATCAAGACAAGAAGAAACTCGTTTCAAAAAATTCAAAATAGGAGGGATAAAATGAAAATTGATAATGTAACAGAAAAGGATTTATTTTATATTTTAGACTTATTTGAAAAGATGGAAGTAACCTATTGGTTAGATGGAGGTTGGGGCGTAGATGTATTAACTGGAAAACAGCAAAGAGAACACAGAGATATAGATATAGATTTTGACGCTCAACACACTCAAAAAGTTATACAGAAGTTAAAAGATATAGGATACAAAATAGAAGTTGATTGGATGCCTTCACGTATGGAACTTAAGCATAAAGAATATGGATATTTAGATATTCATCCCATAAATCTAAATGATGATGGTTCAATTACTCAAGCAAACCCCGAAGGTGGCAATTACGTTTTTCAAAATGAATGGTTCTCAGAAACTAATTATAAAGGCCGAAAAATACCATGTATTTCAAAAGAAGCTCAACTTCTTTTTCATTCTGGTTATGACTTAACAGAAAAAGACCATTTTGATATAAAAAATTTAAAATCAATAACTTAATTGCTTTATTCCAATTGCTTTATTGACGTTGAGCCTCGGAACCCTTAACAATCCCAAAACTTGTCGAATGGTCGGCTTAATAGCTAACGCTATGCCAACATTCGTCTACAAGTTTAGTTAAGGGTTCTTCTTAACAATCAATAAATTTTCTCGGCACATCTCGGCACATAAATAAAATTCAATATCTAAGGGCGCACTTATACGCAGTAAAAAAATCTACCGAATTTTTTCTACGTTGTGCTAAGGGCGCACTTACACCCACCAAATTTTTCTTACGAAAAATTGTTGTGTTTGTGCTAAAAAAGAGTACAGATCACTCACGTGAATTTGTACTCTTTTTTCGTCAAGCGTGTTTGTTAAAATTCGCTACGCTCATGTAAAAATATTATCTCCATTCAACCAGTCATGAGTAGAAATACTTGTAACGCAGTCATCATTTTCTGCTGTTGCTCGTTGAACCGTCCAATTATTATGAATTTCAACTTGAACCACTTTGCGACCATACCGCCCTTGTAAAATTTCCAAATCCATATCTTCAATTTTTAGATTGATTTCTTCGACTGCTTTATTTAAAATGTTTTGTTTGAATTGCCCATAGGTATATTCTTTTGGAGCGCCTAACCATTCTCTAAAATCTTCTGGAGTCCCTTGTAAAATAGCTATTGATTTCCCTTTGTCCTTGTCACACTCACGCATGAGTTTATAAAGCAAAATAGAATAGCGACTTTTTAGTTTTGTTGTATCAATCAATAAGTGTTGCGTGTAATGGGTTTTAAGTCCCAATAAATGAGGGGCTAAATCTTCGTTTAATTTTATTTCAACTTGACCATTTTCTTGATACTTTGCGCTTTGTACCCAACCTGTTTGTGTTACAGTTCCATGCTCATCATCATAGATTATGATTTCTTTTTTTCGTAAATCGCCAATCGCTTTTGCCATATCCCCATAGTTTTT
>DXDB01000197.1 GCA_019115705.1 Candidatus Tetragenococcus pullicola
CAATTTCATTATCTTTCGGATTCAGTATTAATGTTTTTTTCCCAGGTGAATTGATTACCGCAGTATAATATTGATCATAATCAACATACTCATAAAGAAAATTATGACTTTTTTTATGGTAATCTTTCATAACGAGAGATACGCCATCTCCGATTGCTATTCCTTTAAATAGCTCTTCTGAATTTTTATAGAATGTCAACTTACAAAGTTTGGGATCATTAATCTGTTTTAAACCAAACTGTTCCACACCTTTGCCAAATCTATGAATCCATCTGCCAGCTGGATAAATAAGTGAAGAGGCATCGATTGCGATTAAATCTGCTAATTCTTGAAAATATTGAAAAACATTATTCACACGCTTTTGACCATTTGATGTAACTTTCCCTTTTGTATCTTCTTGGTAAGGAGGATTTCCTACCACTACATCAAATTTCATATCTTCACCTCCAAATTTTTGTAAAACTTCACTTTTAGCTTGCTCTAAATTATTTTTCAACTTGTTCGTTAGCTCTTCTACATAAACTATATTTTTAGATACTTTTTCATTTTTTTCATAACCATTTAATGTTCGATAAGAAATCGTGCGGGCCATTGGTGTCTTGCTTAAGACAAAAATATTATTTTCCAGAACTTCTTGCCAAAGCTTTTTATCGCTTGCAATCCATTCTTTCTTTACCCAATTAACACTTTCCGAATTGTAACGTTTTTTGTAGATACTATAAGCCATATAAAGTGGATAAAGTCCAGTCTTAGAATTGATTTCCAAAACTCGTGTATCTCTAGAAAATGACTTTTCTGTAATTTCTCCTCGATTAATATAGCGGATTACTTTGTTTTCATTCGGCTTTTCTGAATAGCCTTCATCAAAGAAGTTATAACCACCAAAAGTCTCTCCCAATTGCATATTTACCACACGCCATGGCGTTAAAACTGTCTCTTTATCGGGATTTTTGAATCCTGAGAAGATACTTGATATCTTGTCAATTCGATCTTCAAAAGATAGCTTGTCGGCTGCTAATGCAGTCCGTCGAATACGTCGACCGGCTTCAATAAAAATTTCAGGATCATAATATTTTTTAAATCTGTTAAATTCTTCTTTAGTTATCCCCTTTGGCATAAATTCATTCCAGGAGACGTCATCTATTATATTTGCAAAATTATCGATAGTTACATCATCATCAAGTTCTAAATTCATCCCATAAATCATAAGTGGGATTCGAATAGAAATACCGCGTAGAATAGAAATCATTGTCTTTTTTTGTTTAGAAAGTTGTTTTCTTTTTTCCATTGCTTCTATTTCTTCTGGCGTACGGTCTTTTTTCTTTTTCTTCGCTCCCTTTTTAGCTCTCTCCCATTCTTCATCTGACATACCTTGTTTGTTTATATCGATTTTATTTGTTGGTTTCGTTTGCTTTGTCTTTCCGACGATTCCTCTAAGATGTTCAAACTCCTTCAAATCATTTTTAGATAGACGAAGAAGTTCTTCACTGTAAATTGATGTATCATCAAACCCAGTTCGAACTGCTCGTTCTGCCTGCGCACGTTTTAATTGTGTTAACATTGAGTTCACGCTATATTCCTTCATACGATTTCCATCAACGCTAATTATTGGTAAAAAGTTCAAGAACTTTTTCATTTCTTCTTTTTGAATACTAGTATTTAGAGAACCGCCTTTTGTATTTAGTCTTGCTGCTTCAGCCATCATTTTTAGGGTTCTGTCCGGAGCAAAATCAAAAACATATGCTTTTTCTTTTTGGCCATTTTTACCACTATAAGGTGTTTGAACACGGAAAATAGACTGTAAGTAATTACTAGCTGATTCGGTATTATTCAATACCAAAATTCCCGTCCACTCTTTAACCGTTGTTCCCACCGTTCCTTTACGAACAGTCAAAGTAATCGAATAATTTGATTCTGCTTCATTTGTAATTGCGGCACTAATTTTTTGCAAATCTGGAATAGTATTTCCATCTTCTACTAAATTGGCAATATTATAAGACTGAAAAACAGGATGTTTTTTCAATAATCGTTCAAGAGCAACTGCTGAACTTCTATTTGGCAATGTCCATAATGTATGTCTTAATTCAGCTCTATATTTTTGAGTAGAAAAAGGCATATTGGTTTGATCTGAGGAATAATCTTCACTTCGAGAGATTAGATTTAAAAAAGACCAAATTTCTTTTTCATATAAAAACTTCCCTGATTCATCTGTTTTAAAAAATTCAGAAAAATTAAAGGCTTTATTTTCAATATCAACAAAGTCGTTATTTTTTATATAATTGCTAAGTTCGTAAACAAACATTTGCATCTCCGGTAAAGTTGCATAAGGATTTGTATCTCCAGCATGTAATTGATCCCAATTGGTTTTGGCTTCTTGCTCCATCACATAATCCCAAGTAAAAATTTGATTTTCATCATACTCTTCCATCAAATTGAAAGGTGTACCAGAAAGTTTTAAAACTTTAGTATGTTCTTTTCGAAGTTCTTTGATTACAGATTCAGCAAGTGGCGATTGGGTCCCTTCATGCGCCTCATCAATAATTAAAAAATCCCAATCGACCTTGAAAAGTTCTTCGTTTTTATCAAAACCTTTTTCTGCATTGACAAGAGATGAGCTTCGTAAATCTTGCAAGGAAGCAAAGTACACAAAAGGATGATCAAATGCTGGATCAAGTAATCGGTCCACTCTTTCTCCTTGTTTTTTGGAACCATATTGATAGGTTGCATATCCTTTTGTATGAAAAATCTTTTTAAAATCTTCATACCACCCCTCATCGACAATAGGACGATGCGTGAAAATGAGTGTTTTTTTAAAGTTTTTACGTTTAACGACTTCCAACGCACATAAAGTTTTACCAAAACGCATTTTCGCATTCCAGAGCATATCGTTTTTACGATTGAAGATTTTTATAGTTTGTGAAATAGCCTCTTCTTGTTCTGGCCTAAAAATAATTGAAGATTTTTCCGTGCTAGTTTCGATTGACTCGTCGCCTTGAAGACTTGTTTTACCTTGTTTAACAGCGTTGATTGCTGCTTTAGCATGAGCAAGATCTGTTTTAAACCATTCAGTCGATTTTCCTTTCGTCATCTTAGGAATCCCTGATCGTTCCAAAACGTTATGGACTTGATAATCACGAAAACCAGCCCAGTTTTTATCCACTGCTGAAGTAGTATATAAAATGGTTATAGGGCTTGAATGTTCATAATTCCTTATCCGTTTTTCAGCAATTTCTTTAAGGTATGCACTATTATCTTCAAGATTGGCATCCGGTCGATCAATACTTGCATCACCGATTTTGATAAATCCTTCTTCTTCTCTATAATTTTTTTTATAAACGTAAATTACTTTACGTTCCATTGTGTTTGATACAAAGCTTGGTGTTGAAGTTGTCATCCCTCTTTCACTCCCTTATCAAAAAATTCCATTTTATTGGTTTGCCAGTTCATTATTTTTACTCGTTTTCCTGGTTTAATGAGCCATTCATCTTCAGTAGTCTCGTCATCAAACAAAGATATTTGGATGACTGGATTTTTTTCTCGTTTTTCTGATAGTGGGATGATATATTTCAGCCCATCCATTTGGAAAACGTTGTAACTAATGATTTCAGCAATTTGTTCAAAAAGACCGAGTAACGGCTTTTCTCCCCATTTGGCTAAGTAATAGTCTTGGTAGGTGTACAGTAAGTTTTCTCGCGCTAATAAGAGAGAATCACCGCTCCATTCAAAGCCATAGCTTGCTTTGTAGGCTTCTTCTACCAATCGTTGCCATTCTGCCTTATCAGTAACTTCAGCATTGATTCTTCCAAGCTTTCGATCTACAAAACCAACACGTTCATTTAGCGGTACGACAACACCTGTTTCCATATCGTAGCGAGTGGCCATATAAGGTGCCTCGCCACAGGTAATTTCAAGCCAGGTTCGTTTGACATAAGTTTCTAGGTCATCTTTTACGTAGTCTTTTTCAACTTCATCATTTTGCTTTTTGACTACCCATGTTGGCGTAAAGACTTCAGCTTTTGCCTTGGTTCGTTCTTTTTGTAATTGGCGATTTTTAAGCGCTCGTGGTTTAATAATTTGTCCCATTACTCCTGTGACTAATTCAGCTTTCATTTGCGCCGTAGCAGCATAAGCTTTTCGATCGAATTGAATATAATTTTCATTGGCCCAAATAATATTTTTCTTTGTTTTTACAGTGGATGTGGTCCGATCGATTAGGAGAATATCAAGGATTTCTGGCATTTTTTCGCGAATGGTATTTTCTAAACTATCTGTTGGAAAAAGTTCTGAACTTTTCCTGGTATCCTTTTTTTCTGTCAATAGCTTCAAACTCCTAACCCACTTTTTTGAGACACAAAAAAACCGATGAAATCAAGTTTGTTGCCACTTGACGATTCATCGGTAAGAGGTGTTTCTGCTTTGATTGAAAAACTAATAGTTACTCTAAATTTTCTATCTTCTTTTCTTTCACTCACCACGGTGTCCATTCCCCTTTTTTTCATTCATTTGTTATTTTTCAGCAAATTCAAATAACTTTGAGAAGCCATCTTCATCTAAACCAAACGCTTTCAAAAGCTTGACAATAAAACTCGAACCAACCCCGCGTTCGCCTTTTACAACTCGATACAAAGTGGATGGTGCCACACCCATTTCATCAGCTAGTGAATAAAAGGTGTAATTATTGCGTTGCATATAGTCTGCAAATTCTTTGTTTTTTAAATGAATTGACATCATATTTCCTCCTAAATTGTCTTTTGGCATGTTTTTTACCTATATTATGCCACAAAGCGAAGGAAAATGGACATTTTGACATGAACTTCTTTATTTTGTTGCCTTTTGACAATATGATAGAAGGAAAGTAGGTGAAATTATGGAATTTGGAGAACAATTAAAAAAATTACGCATCGCACGAGGGATTTCACCAACGCAATTGAGTTATAAATCTGGCGTCGGTAATTCGCAGATCGTTCGTTATGAAAATGGTGAGAGAAAAGATCCGAAGTTTTCAACGGTGAAACGGTTGGCACGAGGTTTAAATGTTCCTTTGAACTATTTTGATGACTATCGTGGTGAAACAGAGGTACAAAAACAAATCATCGGACACATTAGAGACGATATCACGCCTGAAGAAGTTGCTGAAATTATCGATTTTATGGAATTTGTGCAAAGTCGTCATCGTAAAACAACAAAACCACCAGTCAGTTGATCTTTTGTATACTGACTGGTGATTTTTTCTGTAAAGAATTTTAAATTTTCAGAACATTGCATTTTTTTTATTGACCTTCTGTGCTTTCAGGTGTAAGATGAAGAAAAATTTTTAGGAGACTTTTTATGAAACCAGTGATTGGCATTACGCCATTATTTGATGCTGTAGAAAATGAAAACTTTTTAAAACCTTATTGCCAACTATTGATTGAAAACGGTGCTGACCCTTTCCCACTACCTGAGACCACGGATCGCTCGATTTGGGATCAAGCGCTTGAAAAATGTGATGGTTTCTTATTTTCGGGTGGACTTGATCTAGATCCTGCTTTCTATCATGAAAAAAAGTCAGCCTTTTGTGGCGAAATCAACGCCCAACGTGATGAAATGGAAGTATATGCCATGCAGCAAGTACTCGATGAGGACTTACCAATGTTTTGTATTTGTCGAGGGATTCAACTTTTAAATGTAATCAATGGCGGGACTCTATATCAAGATATCCCCACTGAATTTCAAACGAAAATTCACCATCAAATGGACAAACCACCTTATGGACGCAAACAGCATGAAGTGACTTTAACCAAGGATTCACTTTTATTTGACTGGTTGAAAAAAGCCGATCTGTCAGTCAATAGTCGTCACCATCAAGCCATCAAAGAGTTGGGGCAAAATTTATCTGTTACAGCTGTTTCAGAAGATCAGTTGATTGAAGGAATTTTTATGCCGAAGAAAAAATTTGCGGTGGGCGTCCAGTGGCATCCCGAATCATTTGGTGGTCAAACGACACAAAATCAAAAAATGATGCAGGCTTTTTTAGCTAATTGCCAATAAAAATAGCAGATTCTTTTACAGAAGTGATTCATTCAATGATTCGCTTCTTTTTTTATCCAAAAATGTTAAAGCATAATCTTTGCTTTATAATGGATTTCTCTATATACTTACTATTTGTAAGAACAAAATAATAATTTTTAAGGAGAATCTTTTTATGTCAAACTTTACAGATTTAATCAAACAACGTCGAACCACTTATGCTATTGGAAATAAAACAGAATTAACACACGAGGAAATTGTGGATCGTATTCGCGAAATCGCCCAAGATGTTCCTTCTGCTAATAACAGTCAAACTACCCGTGTCGTCGTTCTTTTCGGCGAAGACAATGTGAAATTATGGAATCACATTTATAACGTTCAAAAAGATGTTATGCAAGGCCCTATGTGGGATATGATGTCAAATGTCATGCAAGGTGCTAAAGGTGGCGTGGGTACGATTTTATTTTTTGAAGATCAAGGAGCCATTGAAAAAGGTATTGGCAAAGGTGCTCGTGCCGATGTCTATAAACAACACAATGATGCCAATATGCAATATGCTCTTTGGTTAGGATTAGCTGAACTTGGCCTAGGTGCTAGTTTACAACATATGAATATTGGCTTTGAACAAGGCTTTGACAAATCAATCAAAGAAATGTTTGATTTACCAGAAAACTACGAAATGATTGCTCAAATGCCATTTGGCTCGATTGAAGCGGCTCCTGGAGAAAAAGAATATATTGATAGCAACGAACAAGTTCGTGTAATTGGCGAATAATCCTAAAA
>DXDB01000198.1 GCA_019115705.1 Candidatus Tetragenococcus pullicola
GATGATTTTTGGACCAATCGTAATTGTTGATGATGGCAGTGGCGCAAAATATCGTTCGCTCTTTTTAGCCATGCAAGGGCCTGAAGTTTCGCTTTTGTCTTATGAAAAAAAATCAAGGAAAAGGTCACGCCTTAAAATTGGGTTTCCAATTTACCAAGACACATTTTCCACAGACTATTGGCGTTGTGACCACTGATGGGATGGGCAACATACTTTGGCAGATATTATGGAAATGAGTCGCCGTTTAGAAGAAGTAAAGGCGCAAACGATTCTTTTAGGTATACGCTCTTTTTATTTGAAGTCAACACCATTACGTAGTTTTATTGGCAATCGTGTGACGACATTTTTTTATTATTTATCTTCAGGAATTTGGTTAACAGATACTCAAACAGGGTTACGTGGCTTTCCTTATGAAAGTATCGATGACTTACTTGACATTTCTGGTGAACGTTTTGAATATGAAATGAATCAGTTGATTGAATTACCGAACCATGGTTATTCTTTTGAAAAAATATCAATTACTACCGTCTATGAAAAAAAAGACCATCAGTCTCATTTTCGTACGATTCAAGATTCTTATTTGATATATAAGCATTTGATTGCCTTTTTATTATCCTCATTTTCTTCAGCAGGCGTGGATGTATTGCTGTTTTTTCTGATGGTTTTATTGTTGGGACGGACAACGACTGGATTGTTGCTTGCGACTATCAGCTCACGAACATTATTTGCTTTAGTTTCATTTTAATCAGTTTTGATACCTTTGTTTTATTGAAAGCTTTTGTTTTACCAGAAACAAGTGTTGTTGTGGCTGAGACAAACGCTGTGAATACCTCGTCTTCTACTTCAAATTCAAGTAGCGAAAAAGTAGCTGAAATCACGGATACCAGTTATGAAGATGAAAATATCCAGCTGGCGATTACCGCCCAAACAATCGATGATACCACCGTTCATATTGTGGATATAACCGTAAGTGATCCTAGTTATTTAAAAACAGCTTTTGATCAAAATACCTATGGACGAAATATTAAGGAATCAACTTCGGAAATAGCTGAAAATAACCAAGCGATTTTAACTATTAATGGGGATTATTACGGTTTTCGAAGTAGTGGGTATGTGATTAGAAATGGTGTTTTATATCGTGAAGAGGCAACAAGTGGACAAGAAGATTTAGCTATCGATAGTAATGGGGATTTTTCTATTATTAATGAAGAGGAGGTGTCCGTCCAAGAACTGTTGGATAGTGGGGCGCAACAAGTCCTTTCCTTTGGCCCAGTTCTTATTGAAAATGGTGAAGTGGTCGTGGATAGCTCAGCTTAGGAAAACATGTAAAAGTTTAAGAAAATGAGGGGATGACCATGCTTTACATCATGCTGATTGTTTTAAGTGCAAGTTGGATGTTGTTACCCAAAAGAATAAGAGAATAGTTGGTTGCTGAGAGAAGTTTATTTGGAAAAAAGCAGGTGCTACGATTCGTGTAAAACGTCCTGTGTTACAATAAAGAAAATGATAGAAAGGGTGTAAAGCGATGAAAAAAGGAACGACACTGCGATTATTATTTCCTCAATGGCAAGGCGGAGTTAATCCTGACTATGTGTTTGGAGCTGAATTATTGGCTGCCATTCTTCCGGAAAATTCTCGAGATTCCTTAGTTAAAGTTCGACTTGAAGACGATACGATTGACGATTTAGTAACAGAAAATGGTATTGTTGGGGAACGTGTTTTGCTAAAACAGTTACAACAAGTGCAGACGATTCTACAGTCACAACAACCTGAAAAAGTGATTGTGATTGGAGGCGACTGTTCTGTATCATTGGGGCCTTTTGATTATCTCAAAGAAATTTATCAAGAAAAGTTGGGAATCCTGTGGTTAGATGCTCATCCGGATGTTGCTGAGTTAAAAGATTCGACACATGCACATGAAATGATCCTGGCGAATTTATTAGGAAAAGGTTCAAAAAATTTGTTGGAACAAACAGGACACTTCTTTGCTCCTTCAGAAGTGATGCTCGGTGGACTAGTGGAAGAAAGCTTGCGACCTATGGATCAGTTGGTAAATAAAATGCCTCTGCGTTTTGTCACACCTGAAACGTTAGCTAGAAATTCTAGTCCTATTTTGGAATGGTTGGAAGCTGAAAAAATCGAGAAATTAGCTATCCATTTTGACTTGGATGTTCTTTCACCAGAAGACTTTCGCTCGATTTATCCGGCAGAACCTTATTTAAAATCATTTGATGCGGCAATTGGTAAAATGACGTTGTCACAAATTGGTAGAATACTGACCGATGTTTCTGAGCTTTCAGAAATAGTTGGATTAAGTATTACAGAACGTTTGCCTTGGGATGCGATCCGCTTACGAAAGACTTTAGAGAAAGTCTCGATATTTAAGAAATAGAAAAGCAAGTGAACCTTAATCAGTTCTCTTGCTTTTCATTTACAATCACGATAATGGCGGCTCCCACCGCAATAACATCTTGTTCAAATGTGCCTTCTTTTTCGACATATATGCTTTTTACTGCTTCAGGATAATTGGTATAAAAACTCCTTTTCACTTGTTCAAAATACTGAGGAAGAAGTTCAAAAGACGGACCACTCAAAAGCATCATTTCTGGATTTAATAACCGTGCAAAATTTGCTAAAGCAAGTCCAAAAATAGTTGCTTTTTTTTCAATACAAGCTGTCTGAATCAAATGAGGCGCTGAGAAAGTTTCTTCGTTATCAAAGAAAGTGTGTAAACCACACAGTTCCTCAAGTGTTTTTGTTTCTTCTTGAAGCAACAAATGCATGTTGCCCAAAGCATCTTCATGATCATTTAGTGTTCTTAAAATAACGCCATTATTGATAACCGATGAACGAATGCCAATGCCGCTGTGAATGTAGGCCAGTCGTTGCTTTTTTTTGCCAATACCAAATAAATTTTCAGCCAATACTGCACAATTTACGCCATTATCTACAAAGCAAGGAACGTTATATTTTTTTTCAATCAGCTCTTTGATTGAAAGATTCTTCCAATCTGGATGCTCAAAGCCATTGATTGAAAGAAGTGTTCCTTTGTCATGATCCAGTGGGCCAATCGTACCCACGCCAATACCAAGAAGAGAACGGGATTGTTTCTCTAACCAATGTGTCAGGATTGTATCTATTTTTTTAAAAATAATTTGTGGCGAACTTTTTCTTGAGATATCAAAGGTTGCTTTGTCCAAAATATCTAGTTGTAAATTAATGAGCAATAAACGTACGGTTGTCCGAGAAATTTCAATGCCAATGATACAAAATGTACGATCATTCATTGAAAAAGATTCTGCTTTTCGTCCACCCGTAGAAGGAACTTCTCCGGCATTTATCACCAATTGAGAGGCAATCAATTCATCTAAGGTCCGATTTAATGTCGTAGGTTTTAAGAAAAGTAGTTCTTGTAATTCTTTTTTGGTTTTGGCACCTTGTTGAAAAAGAAGTTGAAAAATCTCATTGTTTCGTTTGTTAAGTTCTTGAATGGTATTTTGCATACGAATCTCCTTAAAAAACGAGTGTCAACAAGGCTCCCATAGCCCCGCAGAAAAGAATCACTACAATAGGATTGACCTTCCAAATAAAACGCATTGAGCCTGCTGCTACCATGGAAAGCGCGGCGGTAATATCAATAGTAGGAAACGCTGCTAAATTCAAAGATTCCGCGAATAACGAAAGGGCAACGGATGCAATCAAAGCAATAGCTATTTTTTGGATGTTGGTCAAAAAGGTCGCTAAGGCAGGATTGAGTAACATTTGATCTTCAAAACGTAAATACAATAACACAAAAACAACAGATGAGATGCAAACGCCAATGGAAGCAATCAACGCA
The DNA here is from genome assembly GCA_019115705.1 of Candidatus Tetragenococcus pullicola. GTDB lineage: Bacteria > Bacillota > Bacilli > Lactobacillales > Enterococcaceae > Tetragenococcus > Tetragenococcus pullicola. Next base: position 3,839 of record DXDB01000198.1, read on the forward strand.
CCGCTAAACTGGTGGACTTGATAGCCAATAAAAGTTGCTGCATTAACAGCGATTGGTCCAGGGGCCAATAAGTCTAAGGCATTCAAGTCTGCAAATTGCTCGGGGGTAATGCCAAGATTTGCTGCTTCATCAAAAATAAGTGCAAGAACCGCATAACCACCACCAAAACCCAAGAAGCCAATTTTCAAAAAAGTCCAAAATAGTTGGATCAGAATCATTTTTTTGGTCTCCTTTCTTTAACATATGAAAGAACTGATTGAAGAACAGAAACCACAAAAGTTGCACCAATAACAGCTAAGATTGGAATATTGAAAATAAAAATCAATAGAGCCAATCCAACAATTCCCACTTTCCAACTTATTTTATCCAAAGCAACACCACTCATATTTAAAGCAGCTTCGAGAACAAAAATTGGAGCAGTGGCACGAATCGCTGTCAAGGCACCATTAACGATTGGTGTATCCGGAATATACTGGTAAAAAACACTTAATAAAAGCATTAAAACAAAAGCTGGCAGGATCGTCGCAAGCCCTGCTGTTGCCATGCCTTTTTTGCCATTGACCTTTTTACCAACAAAACAAGCCAATAAAAGTCCGACAGTGCCAGGTAAGGTTTGAGACAAACCAACGAACTTATAAAAATCTTTGGAATTCAATAGGTTATTTTTTTCAACCAATTCCTCGTGCAGTAAGGGAACCATCGCGACGCCACCAGAAAAAGTTAATAATCCTGAAATAAAAAAAGATCGAAACAATACTTTATTTTCCACAAAACTCCCACTTTCTTTTTTACTATTTTAAGTATACCTTCTTTTTTCCAAAATGGCAAAAAGTGATTGATATAAGAAAATGAAATAGGTTCTGTCTTACTTTTTGTAAAACTGATTAAAATCCCCTCAAGAGAATAGTCTTTTGACAGACACTCATAATTTTTTAAGGAGAGAAAAAGTTTTAGTTTTCGATAGTTTTAATGAAATTTACTAAATAATAAAAACGCTTTCTATATTAACATAGAACTCGTATAGTATGTTTAGAAGTTATTACTTGTTTTAAAGTTACAAACCAATGTATGGTTTGGTCGCCAAACCCCTATTTTTAGTTTTTTTCCAATTTAAAACGTTGATATAAAGCCATTTTATGATAGTAAAAATGGAGCTTTGAGATTTTGGCTACCAAAGCATGTATGTGGTTGAGAGATTTTACTGCACAAGTTCGTCCTTCCATAATCTGAAAAGCTATAAATCACGTGAAACAGAAGTTGATCTCTCCTCACACACCAGAAAATTATGTTTGGCCGATTGCTTTATCCATTCAAGCATTGACATCTGAGAGTAAGAAAGAAAAAGCGCGAATTTTGGATATGCTTGTTTCAATCGATGCAGGCACTCATCTGATGCATGAAGGAATCGATGTTGATAATCCTCAAAAATTTACAAGAGAATGGTTTTCTTGGGCAAATATGATGTTTTGTGAATTGGTGATGGATTATTTTGATATCAGAGTGTTAAAATAATAAAAAAATTACAACCTTTTATATTTTTTAAAAAGGTTGCAATTTTTTTCGATTGTGAAAGAATGTCCTTTGGTAAAAAAAGGTATCCTTTCAGAGATGCTATTACGAATAATTAAAAACAAAATTCAATAGAAACTCTAATTTTTTGACTGTTTGCTGGGTGATTTGCTAAAAATAAGAAATGCGTTCCATCAGGCGACAATACTTTTTATTTTGAAAAAGAAAACGGTTTTACCTAGGTTAAAAAGTTATCTTTTCCATGAAATAATTCGCTGATTTACAAAAAAAGAACAAATTTCCTAAATTGGAATTCTTTACTTTTCTTATATAAACAGAATCAAATCAAAATATGTCAATTGACGGAAACCGCTTCCTTTAATAATCTGAATAAAGAAAGCGCTTGTCGCTTGACCAAATGAAAAGGAGTGGAAAAATGAAGCAGAGAAATTTTCTAGTAGGACTTGGTTGTCTTTTTTTGTGTGGAACTGCACTTACCCAGACAACATTTGCAAAAGAAGAAGACTTTGGAATCAATCACAATGACAAGATCAAAGAAACAAATCTACAAACAATTGATCAACTGTCTGAAGAGATTCAGGATCGTGGGTTAGTTGCTATTGATTTATCCGGTGATACCGGAGCAGAAGTTTCTGAAACTGGTGGTGAAAAAGGAATCTCCTTAAGTTGGCGAAGCTTAACAAAGGATCCCAGTGACACAACTTTTACGATTTATCGAAACCAAGAGTTGATTGCTGATCGAGTGAGTTTGACAAATTTTATCGATGAGAAGGGAAAGTCATCAGATAGTTATAAGGTCATTGGGAGTTCAGACAAATCATTAGGAATTGAGGCAAAAGAAACTGCGGTTTGGGAAAATCAATTTTTGGAACTTTCTTTATTTAAACCCGAAAATCAAGTGATGCCAGATGGAAGTGAAACTTTTTATACGGCGAATGACTTGTCTCTAGGTGATTTAGATGGGGATGGAGAAAATGAATTAATCGTCAAATGGTATCCAAGTAATGCTCAAGATAACTCTCAAGATGGGTATACAGGAAATACATTTTTAGATGGTTATGATGTGGATTATGCCACAGGTGAAGTTTCCTTATTATGGCGGATTGATCTAGGAGTGAATATTCGCTCGGGTGC
>DXDB01000199.1 GCA_019115705.1 Candidatus Tetragenococcus pullicola
TCATAACTTTCTTCTCGTTCTGAATTGTTCTTATGATCACTTACATGAACCGTGTGATTTTTAGGATCGATAGCCGTAATTTCTTGTTCGACAAAAACCGAAACCCCTTTTTCTTCCATTTCTTCAGCTGAAGAATAGCTAACGGCATTCACGTCTTTGACATAACCTTCTAGGTATAATTGCATCCCGCATGATAAGAAGGAAACAAAATCTCCTTTTTCATACCATTGAATTTGGGTATCCGGAGCACCCATCAACAATTCCCGAACTGCTTCATACCCACCATGAGATGAACCGACAACAATTACTTTCATTAAAAAGCCTCCATTTCAATTATTTTCTATCCATTTCTAGCATAGAACTTACCGTCTAATTTAGCAAAGAATTACTATCTAAAATTGCTTGTTAGTTTGATGGATCGTTTTATTGATAAAAACCCCGCAAAGAAAAATAACTTTGTGGGGTTTTTCCTGATTTTATTCGTATAAAAAATGCATAAATTCGTCAAACACATTGGTAATGTATTGTTTTTCTATTCGATAGGCAGGAAATTGGGAACAATTACTCAAAACGCGATAATCTTTCTCAGAAGAAATAATTTCTGGAAGTTGTTTTATTAAGTCTGCTTGTTGCGAAATTTCTTTTAGACTATCTTTTAATTCTTGACCGGTTAAATGATACTGAATCAAGGAATAAACTGGCGAAAAAGTTTCCAAAATATCCGCAATTGTGCTTCCTTTAAAGGATACGGCATAATAGCCTTCATCAAAAAAATGATGCAAATAATCTTTAAAACGATTAAGATCGATTGTTGTGGTTAACCAATTTTGGAAATCAGCCTCTTTGAAAACTGTCGAATACGGCTTGGGAAAAGGCTGTGTCTCAAGTAATGAAGACTGGCCCTTGACTTTTTTTTGATCAAAGGTAAAAGTAAGTTTTCCTATATATTGACCTTGATAGCCCGGCTGTACAAAATCCGCTCCAAAAGCCTTTCCTTCATTTACTCTATGTTGATGACCACAAATAAGTCCATCAATCTGGTTGGGAAAAGTAGCTAGAATTCGGTGAGCTTGGTCTTCGCCGGTATCATATTGCGTGGGTTTATTTGTTTGCATATCGCATTCAATACCGCCATGGTAACTCACGATAATTAAATCTGCTTTCTCTGAAACAATTGGCAACCATTTTTTTAAGGTGTCAATCACGTCGAGAAATTTGACGTCACTTATCGTTTCAAAACGTGAAATTTGTGGCATTGCAGAAGTAATCAAGCCAATGATGGCTACTTTCTTCCCTTCTCGTTCAATGATTGTATAAGGTTCAAACAATAATTCGTCTGTCAACGTGACCGCATTGGCACAAAGATAGACACCGTTAAATAATTGAACTTGTTCTAATAAAAAATCAACACCGTAATCAAAATCATGATTGCCTGGTACCATGACATCAAAGCCAAGTTCATTTGCAAAAGGCATCAGTAAGCTGTCTTGATTTAAAAAGGTCGCATAAGGACTTCCAATCAAAAAGTCACCGTTGTCGATTAAAATGGGATCATCCATCTGTTCTTTCATTTGTTTTAAAGCAAAGACGCCTGCACTCGTATCTTTTTCAAGTGGGAAAAAGCCGTGGACATCAGTTGTTGCTAAAATGGTGATTGCCATAAAGGAACCTCCTTACTTCAATTTCTTTCGTAACCAACTGGCTAAGGTATCTATAACAAAGACGGTAACAATAATTCCTAGTAAAATGATACCGACCCGTTCCCAAGACCGCGCTTGGATGGCAAAAATCATTGGTGCGCCAATCCCGCCAGCACCTACTAAACCCAATGTGGCCGCACTTCTAACGCCAATTTCAAAATGATTCAAGGCAAAGGATAGAAAAATTGGAAATAGTTGTGGCAGACTTCCATAGGCTAGTGTTTGCCAAAAATTCCCACCAACAGCCTCCATCGCTTCAACAGGACCTTCATCCATAGACTCGATTTCTTCGGTAAACAATTTACCTAACATGCCAATTTGATGGGTACCGATTGCCAGAACGCCAGCAAAGGGACCTGGCCCCACCATTTTTACAAAAATAATTGCATAGACTAATTCTGGAAAGGCACGTAAAACATTACAAACAAACTTAAATATCTTGGAAATAAATTGGTTGGACTTCCAAAGGTTATGAGCACTTAATAAGGCCAGTGGCACTGCTAAAATCGTGCCAATCACAGTTCCTAAAAAGGCAATTCCTATCGTTAAAAGGAGCAGGCTAATCAAATCTTCCCCACTTCCATTATAGGCGTAACTCCAATCAGGCTTTAAAAGTCCGGAAAACACGGAGCGAATCGATGAAAAGGAAAAATCACTCATTTCGGCATAATTGATGCCTGCTGCGGAATAACAAACAATCCCTAATACGAGGGCCACCAAAAGCCATCTACTGACTCGTTTTTTCAACATATTATACCAACTCTTTTCTGATTTTTTCACTAATCCAATCAATGACGATGACAACAACTAAGATTGTAAGAATAATCACTGAGACCCGATCATAACGCAATAAACTCAAGGACGAATTTAACACAATACCAATTCCTCCAGCTCCAACATAGCCTAAAACCGTGGAAGCACGAATGTTGACTTCAAAAGCGTACAAAGCATAGCTAATGATTTGATGCGTAATCTGTGGGGCAATGGCCCAAGTAGCAATTTGTAACTTATTGGCCCCGACTGATTCACTGGCTTCGATTGGTCCATTGTCAATGGTTTCGATAGCTTCATAAATCAACTGCGAAACCATGCCAAAGGTGAAAAAGGCGATGGTTAGCACGCCAGTTACTTCACCGATACCAATCATGGCAACAAAAAGTGCGGCTAATAATAAATTAGGAATGGTGCGAATAATTCCTAAAATAAACCGAATAGGCTCACTCACCCATTTATTTTGGGTAACGACAGTGGTCGCTAAAAAAGCAAAAGGAATAGCAAGTAAAACGCCTAAAAAAGTTCCCACAACTGACATCTTAATGGTTTTTAGCATGGGATCAATAATCTTTGGAAAAAATTGCCAGTCTGGATGTAAAAAGCGTTCTAAAAAAAGCGCCATCTGATCGATATTGTTGAATACTTCCCCAAAATTCGTACCAGTCATTCGGGCACTGGTCACAACAAGTACTAAAATGAGAAAAACCCAAAAAAGTTGCTTGTAAAGATTTCGATGAACCGTATCTTTTAGCTTCATATCGGTTTATCCTCTTTTTCTTTCAAAATATCTTGTCCATAAATTTCCGTCAAAACTTGATCAGTTGCTTCTTCTGGAGAACCATCAAAGACAATCTCACCTTGTCTTAAGCCAATGATTCGACTCGAATATTTTCTAGCCAAATCTACCGAGTGCAAATTGATGATGATGGTGCGTCCTAGTTGGGAATTAATCGTTTGTAAATTATCTAAAATAGTCTTGGTTGTGATGGGGTCTAACGAAGCGACAGGTTCATCAGCTAAAATAATGGGCGCTTCTTGTACTAAAGTCCGCGCAATCGACACCCGTTGTTGTTGACCACCACTGAGCGCATCACTACGTTCTTGTAATTTATCAGATAAGCCAACTTGTTCTAAGGCATCATTGACCCGTTGGTATTCCGCTTTACTAAAAATACCTAAAATACTTTTAAGCGTTCCGTAATAGCCTAAGCGCCCGGAAAGAACGTTTTTTTGGAGGGTACTGCGTTTGACCAGATTAAATTGTTGAAAAATCATACCAATATCGCGACGAATCTTGCGAAGTTCTTTGCGGCTTGCTTTTGAAATGGAAACCTCATTGATTAAGATATTCCCTTCACTGATTTCATTTAAGCGATTAATCGAACGTAAAAAAGTACTTTTTCCCGCCCCACTTAGCCCAATGATTGAAACAAATTCACCGTCAGCGATCGTTACGTCAATATTTTTTAAACCTGTCACACCATTGGGATAGATTTTACTTACATTTTCAAATTGGATCATTTTGCCACTCCTCATTTCTCAATCGGTTTACCAAGAAGTGAAAAAAGCCACACCAGAAGGAATGACTTTTTCCAACTTTTTATTCGGTTACTTTGGCGGTATAATCTTCAACCGTATCGTAATTTTTTTCATCGGCTTCTTTGTAACCTTTGTGACTCCACATTGCCATCGCTTCAGCTCCTGCTTCATCGTCTTTCATATTTAAAAATACTTCTTTGATTTGATCCACAAGTTCTTGGTCTAGTGAAGGTGAAACAGCGATTGCATCGTTGGGAATGTCTCCTTCTGTTAAATACAATACCTTTAATTCTTTAAACAAGTCTTGATCTTCAAATTTTGAAGCAAAAACATTTCTGGCTCCTTCAAAAACAAAACAAGCATCTTGTTGTTTATTAAGCACCGCAGTCATTTCACTAGGAATATCATTAACCGTCGTAAACGTCACATCCGTCATTGGGTCAATTCCAGCATCAATCATTTCCGCGACTGGATAAATATAGCCACTGGCAGAATTAGGACTCAAGGCAGCTATTTTCTTTCCTTTTAAATCAGCCAACGAATCAATTCCACTATCGGCTCTAACTAAAATTTCACCTTTGAAAGTACTGGAAAGTTTTCCTTCTTCTGGAAGACCAGTTTCTCGATTATAAGCACCCAGTTCTGAAGTCAAAATCGCATTGGCCGCATCCTGGTTACGAGCTTGAACATAAGCAGCCGGTGGCATGATACCAATATCGATTTTATTTGAAGCCATTGCCTCGACAATCGTTGAATAATCCGTAGCTAGGGTAACCGTAACATCACGGCCTAATTTTTCAGAAAGATAATTAGCAAAAGGTTTGGCTTGAGCTTCCATTGACCCGTCATTATTCGTTGGAACAAATTGTAATTGTAAGGCTTCTTCTTTATCCTTTTTTTCAGCATTATTACTGGATCCACAAGCCGTCAATGTAAATACAAGACCCAAAGATAGAATGAACTTTACGATATTTTTCATTTTTTTTGTTTTCCCCTTAAAAATAAATAGTTTAACAAGATTTATTTTCCATCTTGCCGAATGTCATTATGCCATTTCTAGCTTTCCAATTCAATTAAATGCATATGAAATCTTTCAATAATTTTATTAATGTTCGTGTTTAACTTTATAAGCAGGTCTATAGGTAATAAAAGAACTCTTGACCCTTTCTTTTACGACTGGCTGTGCTATGATCTCAAGTACGAAAAACAACTCACTTGAAAATGGGGCAAAAAGAAAGGCGCATGATCTGTGTGACGGTCAACAAAAAATTAGGATAAAAAAATAAACATGGCTGCATGTTCTTTATGCTTCCATGTTTATTATCCTTATTATCTTTTATGGTTCAAGTCGTTAGTTTTTGTGAGCTTATGTTTTGGTGTTTTCTTCTTTTTCTGCTCTTGTAAGCTTTTGATACTAAATGTGGGCTTGTCTTTTTTGATTTCTTTTTTCAATTCATCAAGGTGTTGAGAAACAAACTCAAATTCAGAAGTTTCTTGATGTTGATTGTGAATCATTCTTTTCTCGATTTTCTCTAAAGTTTGTAATAAACTTTGACTGGATACATGACGATTTAATTCATCATGTAAAATATTTTTAGGACTGATAGAATGTGTCTCTAAACTTGAATATAGGCTTTCTCCTTCTCGATTGTACAATCTTATTTCACTAAACAATCCTGTTTTATGAAGGACTTCTAGGTTAATAGGTAAATTTTCAACAACAATATCATGAGCTTGTTTTGGTGTTGCTCTAGCAGTTAACGAATCAGTCAGATACATAGATTCATAGCGTTCAATTGTCCCTAAGTACGATTGGATTTTGGGAACAGCCATGGTATAGAGATTCGTCTCATAACCTTTTGATTGTAGCATTTCAGCCGTATGGATTGGTACTTCTGTTGTTCGTCCTGTTCCTTCAATTATTAGGTTGTAGCCTTGATTACTCAACTGTTCGATTAGTGCTTCTGTCATTTGATTTGAAAAGGGAGTGACTTGCTCAACTACAGCTTTTCCGTAGACTTCCACCAATGCATCAAAATTTGGGTGTTGTTGTTTAAAGGTATCGTTATCAATAACAATGACATTATCATTTTCTATCATCTTAATAACAGTATGAAGTGTTGTTTTACCAGCCCCTGGCTGACCACCTAAGAGATATGCCTTTGGTTTACTTTCTACAATTTTATCTTTAATCAATCTATTTATATTCAGTTCAAGTACATATTCAAATTCCTTTTCAGTGTATTTGCCATTGACCATTAGACAACCCCTTTTAAAGCAGTGATTTCTTTGGTATAGTCATTCATATGTTGCCAATACTTCTTAATATCTTCTAATTCATCCAAACTTTTATCGTATAATTTAACATTCAAGTTTTCTTCCATTTGATGGAAAAGTAAACTAATAAAATGATCGTTGCTTTCTAAATTAATGTCATTTTTCATTGCATAGCGTAAGATACGATTATAAATTGACATTGAAAACTCATTAATGATTTCAATCTCAAAGGTTTTTTCATAATCTAGTTTCATTTATCATTCATCCCTTTCTTTGTAATTTCATTTAAAGGTTAAAGTCTTTTTCTAACAATTTTTCTAAGTATCTAGAAGCGGCTCGATCATCTTCTTTAGCTCTTCTTGCTAGTTCGTCTGCCACAATTCTTTTCAGTGTGAATGATTTAGATATACGTGGTTCTGTGGTTTCTGCTTCTGCATCGAGTGCCCCTTTTAATCTTTCTTATCTTCAAATGCCATTTTTACCAATTCTTTCATGTCGTAATATAGCATACCATATTATACTATATTGTACTATAACTTTGATAGTTCTGTAAAAATCAAATCAATTTCACTAAAAAAAGCACGATTTTTATTGTACAGCTTTTTATCTTTTGCCTTTTCTATTAACGGTGTTTGCTTCATTTTTATATGACATTTATACCAGCTCTTGAAAAACCAACTAATGATCGTACATCAACTGAAAAACGATTGGTAAACTTTTCCAGTTTGCAATATTTCGATAAAATATTAATTCAGATTAAAAAAATAAAAAAATAAAGAAACAACAAAAGATCGACAATAAAAAGAAAAATGACACAATCAATTCAACTATTAACCGATTTGAAAATAAAAGTGGATTTCCATTCTTCTGGGGGATTAGCTCTATTGAAACAATGAATTTAACTTTCTGGGAAATGCAATCTGTTTTTGCTTGATCGAATAGACAATTGACGACGTTTTTCTTCTGAGAATCTTCTACGGATCAATTCATCTTTCCAAAAATACCGGAAGTCAAAGTTCTCAATTGAATTGCCGTTCAGATTCTGTCCATTACGCTTGATATTTTTCCAGAAATTCCGTTAAATATTTTTGCCAGTCAGGAACACATTCCTCTTCAAAAAACTGGAATAAAAAATCTACCATCACTTGATGCCGTTTTGCTGCTTCTCTTTTTCCTTCTTTGGTAATTATCAAATTTTTAATCAACAACAGTTTTTCAAAGAAATGGCAAACCGTCGTTCCTTCGCTTCTCGTACGGTATTGGGCAGAATTGATTGCTTCGATTGGCCAGATATTTTTATCAAAAAAAGGTTCTTGTTGAGACAAACTATACTGGTATGCTCGTAAAATGCCCGATGCTCCGATGGCATCGCACATATCCGCGTCTGATACGATTTGACCTTCCAAGGTTGTCGGACGGATGCCCTTTAAAGATTTGCTATAGCCCATGGTCTCGATAATTTCGAGTACTTCTTTACGCTGAAAAGTAGTAACATCGGCAATTTTTAACAGACGTTTCGTGGTAGTAAGTGTCTCCGCTTGTTTAGCTCCTACTAATTTATAGTCATCCACATCATGTAGTAACGCTGCCAAATAAACGACTTCCTGATCCACATCTTTTTCTCGGGCAAAAGTTGTTGCTAGGTGGATCACCCGCTCAATATGATCCATATTGTGTCCTGAATGATCAGATGCAAGTATTTTTTCTACTTCTTGATAAATTTGCTTGAATTTAGTCATGTAATACCTCCTCATCAGATTTATTGGGGATTCTAAAATAATCCAATTGTTTTTTAACGATTCTGAGCAGTACGAGTCGTTTCAATTCAAAATTGTAGACTCTTTAAAAATTGACGGTATCTATCTTCCCACCTATTCTTAACTACTTTCTTTAAAAATTTATACCAACCTTGTTATATAGATAACTGACTCAATATATCCTTTTCTGGTATATGTTTATAGAGACAATTCTCATCTTTAACAAAAACATCATAGGAATGATAGTCAAGTTCAAACGCACCACCAAAATCGGCCACTTCAATGACACCGACACGGATGTTTTCTTGGATCTTAAAAGTTACGATATCGTCTACTTTATATTTCATGGGTGGTAATTTATTCATAGAATTCTCCTTTTTCAAATTTCTTTACTTATTTTTTATTATGCCATAAAAAAAGATTCACCGCCTTTAAAATGAGCGATAAATCTTTTTTTTAATAAGCACGCTTGGCTTTAATCGTTGTCTTTCTTGCTCTTTTTCCTAAAATGATACTAGCAATAACTCCTAATAGCCCCCAAGCAATGATCCAAAAAAATCATCAGATCAAAACCAGCATCAACGTTTCCAATCCTTTCCCCATATTCAATAAAGCGACTGATTACAGGTGGAACAAATAAATCTGGCGAAAGACCGATTGTCGAAATAATACTGATTGCAGCCGCTGTATCTTCAATAGAAATGCCCGACTCACCTAAGATGGACCAATACGTTGACTTAATAGCATTTGCCATATAAGAAATAACAATAGTAACCATAACACATAGTAACGGCATACTTGAAGTGAAATACATAGCAACCCCAAATACTGCAATGGAAAGAAACGCCGTTAACATCCCTTGACTTTTATAGCGGAACTTGTCCATCAAAATTCCGCCAGTAACGCCCGCTACAACAACAATGATATACGAACGAATAATAGACAGAGCACTTGAAAGTTGTGGCGAAACATGTAAAACTCTGGTGGTGTATGTTCCCATATAACTTCCTACTGTAATCCATAAGGTATAGGCACAAAAAACCAAAAAGATGCAGATCCAGGTAGAAGAATTGAGGAAAATTTTGATAAATCCTTTGCTCGTACTTTCTTCCACTTTGGTCTTTTCAGGAACTGATTCCTTCGCTTTTTCTTTATCAAAGTCTGGAATGAAAAAAATAACCAAAATTGTTAAAATGACAAAAGCTGCGACATTAATCAATACCAATGCACGAAAACCCATCGTCACTTCAGCAAACAATCCCATAACACCTAAGCACAAAAAGGCAACTAACGTTTGTGCGACCCCTCTGACTGCTTCACTCATTCCAAATAAACGACCTTGTTCACTGTGATTTCCCAAATTACGAATTGTTTTTAAATACGGTGTCCAAAATGTCGTTACACCAAAAAATCCCAATAAGATATGAATAATTATCAATGACGTATAATCAGGTAAAGTCGCATACCATAAAGAACTTGCCGCCATTCCAATACAAGAGATGATTAATAGTTTTTTTACATTTGCTTTTCCCGCTAAAATACCACTAAAAAAATATCCAAGAACACTCAACAACCCATGAATGGCACCTAATGTCCCTATTTGTGTATCGGTCAGTTCTAAAGCTACTAGCATCTGATCATAAAAAGAAAATCGTATCAAAGGTAATAGAAAGTTCAACCCTCCTATTGCGCTTAAAATGATCAAAATTATGTTTCGGTTTTTTTATCAATTGTCACTAAATTGTTTCCCCCTGTTTTATTTTATTTTTTCTTCTTACTACAATTTTTTGTCTGATTTGGCAAAAAAAATTCAACAATTTTTTGGATTGTTGAATTTTTGGATGTATCTTATTGTTCAATCGTACTTTTTAGTTTTAATAGACCTTAGTCATAGCCATAATTATAGTAGTAAAAAGCATACTTAACTACACTAACAAAAGGTGAGAGTGAAAGTCAAGGGAAGAAAACTTGTCTTAACTTAATGTATCGCTAATATATCGCTTTTAAAAAGAGCGATACATTTTTCTTTAATAAGCACGCTTGGCTTTGATCGTTGATTTTCTTGCTCTTTTTCCTAAAATAATACTAGCAATGACTCCTAGAAATCCCCAAACAGCTAACCAAAGAATCATCAAATTAAAGCCAACCTCAATGTTTCCAATTCTTTCCCCGTATTCAAGAAAGCGACTAATTACTGGTGGAACAAATAGGTCTGGCGAAAGTCCGATTGTTGAAATAATGCTGATTGCTGCCGCTGTATCTTCAATGGAAATACCTGCCTCTCCTAAAGTAGACCAATACGTTGATTTGATGGCATTTGCCATATAGGAAATCACAATGGTAACCACAACACAAAGTAATGGCACACTCGAGGTAAAATACATGGCAATACTAAATATTGCAATGGAAAGAAATGCCACAAACATTCCTTGGCTTTTATAACGAAACTTGTCCATCAAGATCCCACCAGTAACTCCAGCTACAACAACAATGATATACGAACGGATAATGGATAGCGCGCTTGAAAGCTGTGGCGAAACATGTAAAACCCTAGTGGTATAAGTTCCCATGTAACTTCCTACTGTGGTCCATAAGGTATAGGCACAAAAAAACTAAGAAGGTGCACATCCAGGTAGAAGAGTTGAAGAAAATTTTGACAAACCCTTTACTAGTACTCTCTTTCACTTCTGGTTTTTCTAAAGTCGGTTCTTTCGTTTTTTCTTTATCAAAGTCTGGAATAAATAAAATAACCAGGATCGTCAAAATGACGAAAGCTGCGACATTAACCAATACTAATGCTTGAAACCCCATCTTTACTTCCGCAAATAAAGCCATAACACCTAAGCATAAAAAAGCAACCAGTGTTTGAGCGACTCCTCTGACCGCTTCACTCGTTCCAAATAAACGACCTTGCTCACTGTGGTTCCCCAAATTACGAATTGTTTTTAAATACGGTGTCCAAAATGTCGATACACCAAAAAATCCCATTAAGACATGAATAATTATCAGTGATGTATAATCAGGTAAAGTCGCATACCATAAAGAGCTAGCCGCCATCCCGATACATGAGATAATCAATAATTTTTTGATATTGGCTTTTTCTGCTAAAATCCCACTAAGGAAATAACCAAGCACACTCAATAACCCATGAATAGAACCCAATGCCCCAATTTGTGTATCTGTTAGATCTAATGCCACAAGCATCTGATCATAAAAAGAAAATCGAATATATGGCAATAGGAAATTTAACCCCGCAATTGCACTTAAAATGATCAAAATTATGTTTCGCTTTTTTTATCAATTGTCACTAATCTGTTCCCCCTATTTTATTCTCAGTTTTTGCTTTTTACTACAATCTTTTGTCTTATTTCGCAAAAAAAATTCAACAATTTTTTTGATTGTTGAATTTTTAGATATATCTGATTGTTCGATCGTACTTTTTAGTTTTAATAGGCTTTAGCCATAGCTATATTTATAGTAGTAAAAAGCATGCTTGACTACCTTAACAAAAAAGAAGGGGGAAAGTCAAGGGAAGAAAATGGAATTGATTATTATATTTACCTTATGTTTAACTGAACTAGGAAACGATAACCTTTCCTACTTTTTTCATAATCTTTTGCTATTTCACAAAAAAACTTTTTAGTAAAGTTCTTTTATTTAATTTCATTTAATCAGGTTAATTTACTCATTTAGATTGAATAACGATTTAATACAGAAAAATTGGCTATTTGCAATAATATAAAATATTCTTTAATTTTACATTACTATTTTAAAATATGTCATAAATTTCTTTTTGGTATTCTCTCCTTAATATAAATTTCATCCTGTTTAGTAAGATGAAACAATTGACTTAACTGTGAGTTTATATCTTTTGAAAAATTTATTAAGCCATTATCATTGCTATAATCGAGTAAATCTGGAACTTTTTTAGCTAAAGAAGTCAACGCTTCATCAGTAAGTAAAAAAGCAAATTTAATTAAATCACTGTTTGCATATTCAAAAAAATTTTCTGCCTCTTTTAAAGAATTGAAAGACTTCAGTGCAACTCTGGATCGACCAAATGCAGACTTATTATCAATAATCGATATTTGATTATCCCTTTTTTGACCTCCTGCATTAGCACTTGAAACAACTACTTGATATTCATCAATCAAATGAACATTTACAGGTATTAGCTTTCTCTTTGTCAGAAACCATTTTGCTCTTCCAGCTTTTCCTGCCTTATCGTTCGAAAATAGTTTTACAAATTTATTTGAGTCGAATTTCTCCCCATGGTATGGAATTGCTTGACTTGGATTTTTTTCAACAAAGTCACTTTCAATATGAAATAACTTTTGTGAAAAAATGCTTTCAGATAAAAACTTAAGATTTTCTTCTTTAACTATTTTTTCTATTTTATTTGCAATTTCA
>DXDB01000200.1 GCA_019115705.1 Candidatus Tetragenococcus pullicola
CCTAAATTACCTCCAATGATGACCCATTCTAGGCCTTCTTCAAGATAGGTTTTTAAAGACATTTTTATAACTTTCTTAATAATTTGTATTTTAGGATCCTTTTCAGTAAATACACCCAATTCGCTCGTTCTATAACCGCTAATAAATAGGGTTTTTAATGTTTTCATGTGCTCCCCCTTTTCTTTCTTTTCATCTTTTTGGTATAATGTGGCCTAGGAGTGTGAAACGTATGGTTTTTCGATATCCAAATGGCCATCCTGTTGTCTATGATGGCGCGGCAAAACAAAAATTGCAAGAAAAGAGTAAAATAAATTTTGCAAATCGGGGGATGCGATTTGAAGAAGCAATCAATTTAAGCAATGAATACTATTTAAATCATAAAAAAACAGTCGTTCATAAAAAACCGACACCTATTCAAATCGTCCAAGTCGATTATCCGAGAAGAAGCGCTGCCGTTATAAAAGAAGCCTATTTTAAGGAAGCTTCAACTACTGACTATAACGGGGTTTATCAAGGCTATTATCTTGATTTTGAAGCAAAGGAAACTAAAAATAAAACTTCTTTCCCCTTCAAAAATTTTCACCGTCACCAAGTTCAACACATGAAAAATTGTTTAGAACAAGATGGTGTTTGTTTTGTTTTATTATGGTTTTCGACATTAGAACGTTGCTTTTTTTTAGATAGTCAAACACTAATTGATCATTTTGAAAACAAAAATGGAAAAAAATCACTTCCACTTTCAATCATTGAAAAAGATGGCATTGAAATATTTCCTGAAATAGCCCCTAGGATTCCATATCTAAAAGCTGTCGATCAATTTCTATGTCAAACAAAGGAGAAGTTATAACTATGGCAAAAAAAGATGGTACTAGAGCTTCACGTCATAATGAGAAAAAAAGTAAATCAACCAAAAAAAATAGTCTAGGCTCTATAATTTTAAAAATATTTATGGTTCTCGTATTTATCGGTTGCATCTTACTTTTGGCAGGTATGGGTCTTTTTTGGTATTATGCAAAAGATGCTCCTAGCTTAGATGAGAGCAAACTTGATTCTACCCTTTCTTCTAAATTTTATGCAGCAAACGATGAGTTTTTTCAAGAAATCGGTTCAGAAAATCGAGTAAAGATCACCTCGACCCAGGTACCAGAACAATTAGAAGATGCTATCGTATCTGTGGAGGATCGTCGCTTTTATAATCACATCGGGATAGATCCAATTCGTATTGTAGGTTCTGCCTTGTCAAACATTACAAGTGATGATATGCAAGGCGGAAGTACCCTTACTCAACAATTAGTAAAACTCTCTTTTTTCTCGACAAGTGCCAAAGACCAAACCTTGCGACGAAAAGCGCAAGAGGCTTGGATGTCGGTTCAATTGGAACAAGAAAAATCAAAACAAGAAATCTTGACTTACTATATTAACAAAGTTTATATGTCTAATGGATTATATGGGATGGAAACTGCTTCTGAAGTTTTTTATGATAAACCTTTGGAAGAGTTGTCCTTACCACAGACAGCGCTGATTGCTGGTTTGCCAAACTCCCCCACCAACTTTGATCCTTATGTATATCCAGATGCCGCTAAAAACCGTCGCGATACTGTCTTGTATACAATGCTCGAAAATGAAAAAATTAATCAACAAGAATATGACAAAGCTGTTGCTACTCCAATTGATGACGGATTGCAAGAAGATATCTCTCAAGATGTCGATGATTGGAAATATTATGATAACTACCTAAAAGCCGTCATTTCAGAAGTCGAGGAAAAAACTGGGAAAGATGTTTATAAAGATGGCTTGGAAATTCATACAAACATTGACCTAGATGCTCAAAAGAAGTTATATGACATTGTAAATAGCAATGATTATGTAGAATATCCTGATGATGAAATGCAAGTAGCCTCCACCTTGATTGAAGCGGACACAGGAAAAGTCATTGCTCAACTTGGCGGCAGAAACATTGCAGAAGGAACAATGTTTGGTAATAATTTAGCAGTCAATACAGGACGTGATTTTGGCTCAACTGTAAAACCAATCACAGATTATGGACCTGCTTTTGAATTTCTAAAATATTCAACTGGGAAAACAATTGTTGATGAACCTTATAAATATGAGGGAACCAATATTTCAGTAAATAACTGGGATAACCAATACATGGGAACAATGACTTTGCGTCAAGCCCTAGCTTTATCACGAAATGTTCCTGCAGCAAAACTATTTTGGGATGTAGGGGCAGACCAAGTGAATGAATTTTTGGATCGAATGAGTATTCATTATGAAAATATTGAACAATCAAATGCCATTTCTAGTAATACAAAACAAGACGGTAGTAAATATGGTATCTCCAGTCTAAAAATGGCCGCTGCCTATGCTGCGTTTGCTAACGGTGGAACCTACTACGATCCGCAATATGTAAATAAAATCGTCTATCAAGATGGCTCAGAAGAAGTAGAAGCATTTAAAGCGTCTGGTAGTAAAGCAATGGAAGAAACGACTGCCTACATGGTCACTGATATCTTGAAAGATGTTATCGAATATGGCACAGGTACAAACGCCCAAATACCAGGGCTATATCAAGCAGGTAAAACCGGAACTTCCAATTATACAGATGAAGAACTCGCTAAATTGGAAAATGTTGATTCTCCTTCACCCGATTCTAACTTTGTAGGTTATACCAAACATTATTCTTTAGCTGTATGGACCGGATATAATGACCATTTAACACCAGTCACTGCCGAATCTGCGAGTGTCGCCTCTTCAGTATATCGTTCTTTGATGCAATTTGTTTCCTCTTCTCAAAAAAATGAGGACTGGGAAATGCCTAATGGATTAACACGGGTGGGAAATGAACTTTATATAAAAGGGCAAAATGATACACCGACGTCTTCATACAGCCGGCCACAGTCAAGTGTACCTTCATCAGAAAGCTCAACAAGTGAAGAGGAAACTACAACGACTGAAACTTCGACAGAGTCAGTTCCAGAAAGTTCAGATTCATCAACTAGTGAAGAACCAGAGCCTTCTACCGAACCTACCGAACCTTCTGAACCAGAAACTGAACCTTCTGAACCATCAGAAACAGAAAACACAGAAGAAACACCTGAAAATAATTCTGATAATGATACTTAGACCCAGAAAAAAGAGCACTTAATCGAGTGCTCTTTTTTTTATGTTTCTTTTAATTTCATTCGATTTTTTCCTTCTTGACACATATCTAAAAGTGGACAACTCGAGCATTTTGGCGATCGTGCAGTACAGTGGTAACGACCAAAGAAAATCAGTGTATGATGCGTTTTGATCCATAATTCTTTAGGAACCTTGCGCATCAAAGTATTCTCTACTTCTAAAACATTGGCATTCTGTTTACAAATCCTTAATCGTTTCGTCACTCGTTGTACATGTGTATCCACAGCAATCGCGGGAATTTTGAAGGCATCACCTAATACCACATTTGCTGTTTTTCGACCGACCCCTGGCAATTCCATTAATTGGTTTCGTGTCTGAGGAACTTTTCCATCATACTTAGTCATTAATTGATTGGCGCATGCTTTGATGTTTTTAGCCTTGTTACGATAAAGACCAATTGAGTGAATATAAGAAATAATTTCTTCCATAGGTGCTTGTGCAAGTTTATCAGGAGTGGGATACGCCGCAAATAATGCAGGCGTAATTTTATTTACTGAAATATCCGTAGTCTGAGCACTTAAAATAACCGCAATCAATAGTTGAAAAGGCGTATCATGAGTTAACTCCCCATGAGCCTCAGGGAACATTTCATACATTTTATTAATCGCAATCATTGTTTTTTCTTTATTAATCATTACTCTTGATCCTCTAGCCAATTATGCAGAGAAACTTTCGGAAGTTTTTTCTCCGTTCGAGTCGTTTCTTTTTGCAACATTTGTCTCTTCCGCTTTTTTTGTTCTTGTGCTACTTGTTCTTTCGTTTTGATATTCTTGCGTTCCCATGAGAGTAAAATTCGATCGATATAATTTAAGCTATATGCTTGATTCAAGACGGCTTCTTTTAAAGCTAAACGGATTAATTCAGGACGGTAGTGATCTTCTTCAAGCCATTGTCCAATTCTTTGAAACTCAATCGGTGATAAGGCACGTCCAAACTCTGTTTCAAACATTTGATACAAGTTTTGCTCTTCTTTTTCTTTTTCTTGTTGATTGCTATGTCTTTTTTGTTGTTCGGTCAATAATGATAATTTTTCAAAAACGGCAGAAAAATCATAAGCATCATTTAAAAGTCCCTTGTCATCTTTTTCAGATTGGATAGACAATAAATTTTTTTGAACAAGTTGATTCAACAATCTATAAATTTCTTTTTGTGAATAACCAGTAATTTCTCCAATCACTTCTAAATCAGGAAAACGATCTCCTTTTTCAGCAGCTTTAAATAATTGCAGCCAGAGTAAAAACTCTTGATCTGTCATACCAATATGATGATAACTTTCAAGTAATAAATTGGAAAGTACTGTTTGTCCTTTCTCTAGATATTGTTGTAATGAAATCATAGAAATTCTCCTTATCTTTCTTATTTAAATCAACGAAATTTTTTTAAATCAATAGGTTTAAAAAAAACCGCCCCTATTTTAAAACAGAAACAGTTTTTCTATGTTTATGATAAAGAAGCAATAGTTTCCTTTTCAATCAAAACCTCTTTAGGTAAGTCTCATTCTTTCTTGATTGTCTGATTCAATAACTTCAAGAGCTACTTATAATTATATTACTTTTCCGAGACTTTGCCTTGACATTCAGGGCAAATACCATACACTTCTAAACGATGGCTATTTACTTTAAAACCAGTTAGATTACTAGCGGCCATCTCCACATCTTCTAAACCTGGATAATGAAAATCTACTATTTTTCCACACTGACTACAAATGGCATGGTAATGAGGCTCTGTATGAAAGTCAAAATGACTGGAAGCATCGCCGTAGTTCATTTCTTTGATCATACCAATTTCAGTAAATAATCGTAAATTATTATATATCGTTGCAACGCTCATTCCAGGAAAGTCATTTTCAATGGCATGATAAATATCTTCAGCAGTTGGATGCTCGTTTGTCGTTGCAAGAAATTCTATGATTGCAATGCGTTGTGGTGTAATACGGATATTTTCTTCTTTTAAATGTTTTAAAGCATCCTCAAAAGTCATCATAGTCGTCCTTCCCGTTTTTCATTTCTCTCTTATCATACTATGACTTTCCATTTTTTTCTAGTTTTTCATAAAAAAAAGCTATTCTTCTAATAATTTAAGAATAGCTTAAAAATTTATCTCAATAAATGAAAAATTTTACTGATCAATATCATACAAAGGTGTTGATAAATAACGTTCACCGTTGTCTGGAAGGATGGCAAGTATCTTCTTGTCACTGTCCAATTCTTTTGCAAGCTGGATAGCGGCATTTACAGCAGCTCCTGATGAGATTCCCACAAGTATTCCTTCTTTAATTCCCATTTCTCTTGCAGTAGTCATAGCATCTTCACTTGAAACAGGAATCACACGATCTAAAATATCAACATCTAATACCTTAGGAACAAAACCAGTACCGATTCCTTGAATTTTATGTGGTCCAGGTTCTTTACCACTTAAAATAGCAGATTCTGCAGGTTCCACTCCAACAATTTGTATTTGCGGGTAAACACGTTTTAATTCTCTCCCTGCTCCAGTAACCGTTCCTCCAGTACCAATTCCTGACACAAAAGCATCTAATCCTTGAACTTCAAATGCTTGTTCAATTTCTTTGCCAGTAGTTTCTTCATGAATCGCTGGATTAGCTGGGTTTTCAAATTGTAGAGGCATAAAATAATCGTTTTCTTCAGCTAACTCTGTTGCTTTATTAATAGAGCCTGTGATTCCATCACTTGCAGGAGTCAAGATCAGTTCAGCACCGTAAGCTTGCATCAATTTACGACGCTCTATACTCATACTTTCTGGCATGACGATTACAACTCGATACCCTTTAGCAGCTCCAATCATAGCTAAACCAATACCTGTATTGCCAGAAGTGGGTTCAATGATTGTATCTCCTGGTTTTAAGCTTCCTTTTTCTTCAGCAGCTTCAATCATGCTTAACGCAATTCGATCCTTCACACTACCTCCAGGGTTAGAAGATTCTACTTTAACATAAATAGATGCAGCATTTTCAGGTACAATACGTTGCAATTGTATAATGGGTGTTTCTCCAATTAATTCAGTGACTGATTGGTAAATTTTAGTCATGTAAGTTCCTCCTTTTTAGTATATTGTAGCTAAAATATTAGAAAGTAGCAAACAAGAACATTTTATTATTTTTCTCTTGTCTTATTGCTCCGGTTAAATGTAAAGGAAATAACATATTAAAAAAAGCTAAGAGAAATTTTCACTCTTAGCTTTTTAATTTAGATTACCAATTGTTGTCCCACAGTAATCAGATCATCAGTCAATCCGTTGTTTGCCATCAAATCCTCAAGAGAAATCCCTTGTCTTTGAGCAATATCCCATAATGTATCACCGGCAACCACTGTATAAGTGCTATTACTTTCTTCTTGATAAGAAAGTTCTTCAACGGTTTGTTCACCATTTTGAGGTTCATATTCTGTTGAAGTATAAGTATAACCGTTAGACTGAGACGGCGTATCAAACCGTGTCAGTCCATAGATTTCAATCAACGTGTTTAATTTTTGAGCATAATTTGGATCTGTCGCATACCGTCCAGTCAAATAAGCTGTTGCATCATAATAACTTGACGTTTGACTTTTCCAAGCCCCAACATAATTAGGAGTTCCCGTTGTATAATTATCACTTTTTAAAACTGCTGCATGATCTTGTAACGATTCCCAATAAGAACCGTAAACACGAAATGGTTCATTCATTGTGACCCATTGATTATTTAAATATTCTTGGGTCGCTAACCAAACTTTGGCTTCTTCTCCATAAGCTTTCACTCCAAAAAGGTTATAATTCGGAGCACTAGACAATAAGGATTGCCCGTTTCTACTTTCTAACAAAGCTTGTGCAATCATAACGGAAGCATATAGATCATTACTAGCCGCAATTTCTTGAGCCGTCCCTCCAATTTGAGCAATTAGACTTTCCGCTGGTGTATTTGAAAATTGATATTCTTCAGCTGAACTTTGTTGGGGGAAAATGGCTAAGGCAGTTGGACCAGCTAGTAAACCTGTCCCCACGATTGAAGTGAAAACTCTTGCATGTTTTCTACGTTTTTGTTTTGTTTCTAGATGTCTTTGACTACGAGTTTGATAAGCCATCTCTTCCTCCTTGAAAAGTTTTTTAAAAGTTTTTAAATTTCACTTGCTTTTAAGTATTTAAAATAAGTTTAAAGGAAAAGTGTTTAATTGTAAACCTATAAGTACTAAAAACTATGCAAATTTTACGTCCATCACTTGTTATCCTTTGATGTTGAGCTATCCCCAGGCTAAAAGTTTTTTAAAAAAACTATAGAGAAGAAAAGGTAAACTTCCTTTTCTTCTCTATGTGAGTTAACAATTTTTAAAAGTTTTTACAATATTATCTACAGTAAATCCAAATTCTTGCATTATTTTTGCACCTGGTGCCGAAGCTCCAAAATGATCGATAGCAATTGTTTTTCCTTCTAGTCCCACATAACGTTCCCAACCAAAAGAGGCTCCTGCTTCAATAGCTACTCGTTTTTTAACTTCTTGAGGTAACACTTTTTCCTTATATTCAGAAGATTGTTGTTCAAACAGTTCCATACTCGGAAGTGAAACAACAGAAACATCGATATTTTGAGTAGCTAGTTCTTTTTGCGCTTGAACCGCTAATGATACTTCTGAACCAGTTGCAATTAAAATTCCTTGCGGTATCTCTTCTTTTTGAGGGGAAAGTATATAACCGCCTTTTTTAACACCTGCTTCTGCATAAGAAATTGTTCCTTCTAAAACAGGTAAGTTCTGACGGCTCAACACTAGGACAGTCGGAATTTTCGTAGAATTTAAAGCAACTTTCCATGCTTCTCTGGTTTCGTTACCATCAGCTGGACGGATTACTTGAAGATTTGGCATTCCTCGTAAGCTTGATAATTGTTCCACGGGTTCATGTGTTGGACCATCTTCACCAACAGCAACGGAATCATGGGTTAATACGAAAATAACTGGTTGCTCTTGAATGGCTGCCAAACGTACAGCTGGTCTTAAATAATCAGTGAACACGAAAAAGGTTCCGCCATATATGCGTGTGCCACCATGTAAAGAGATTCCGTTTATGGCAGCAGCCATCGCAAATTCCCGGACTCCAAACCAAATGTTTTTACCATCATATTGACCAGGTTCAAAATCTTTTTGAACTTGTGCCATTGTATTCGTTGAAGAAGATAAGTCTGCTGAGCCGCCCCACAGGCTTGGAACCGACTCAGTTAGAGCCTGAATCATTTCCTTACTAGATACACGGCTAGCTTGGCTCGTTCCTTCTTCATAATGTGGTAACTCCTTATCCCAACCTTCAGGTAATTCATTTGAAAAGGCATCTATAAAACGTTTTGCCAATTCAGGATATTGCTTTTCATAATCCTCAAAAAGACTTTGCCAATCTTTTTGGACTTTTTGTCCTTTTTGATTAATTGTTTCTTTGAATCGTTGGGAAACTTCATTAGGCACAGTAAATTCTGGATAGTCCCAACCATAGCGGTTTTTTGCTTCCTCAACACCTTCATCTCCAAGTGGCGCACCATGAACAGACGAAGTACCTTCTTTTGGTGCTCCAAAACCAATTGTGGTTTTTACTTCAATTATAGATGGTTTTTCTGTATTGGCCCTGGCTTTTTCAATAGCATGCGCAATTTCTTCTAAATCATTGCCATCTCTGACTAAAATATGTTCCCAACCATACGCTTCAAAACGCTGTCCTACATTTTCAGTGAATGCTTTAGACGTCGGTCCGTCCAAAGAAATATCATTTGAATCATACAACATGATTAACTTGCCAAGTTTTAAGTGTCCAGCTAAAGATGCTGCTTCCTGAGAGACGCCTTCCATTAAATCGCCATCACCACATAACACATAGGTATAATGATCCATAATGTTAAAGGACTCTTTATTATAAGTTGCCCCTAAATGAGCCTCAGACATTGCCATGCCCACAGCCATTGCAATCCCTTGTCCTAATGGCCCGGTAGTTGCTTCGACGCCATCAGTGTGGTTGACTTCTGGATGCCCTGGGGTCCGACTATCCCATTGACGAAAGTTTTTCAAATCTTCTATGGTCACATCATAACCAGCGCAATGTAGTAAACTATACAGCAAGGCAGAACCATGTCCTGCAGAAAGAACAAAACGATCTCGATCAACCCAATTTCTAGAAGTTTCTGGGTTAATCTTTAAAAATTTCGTCCATAATACATAGGCCATCGGTGCCGCGCCCATAGGTAATCCCGGATGTCCTGAGTTGGCTTTTTGCACCGCATCCATACTTAATGTGCGTAGAGTGTTTACGCCTAAATCATCGATTTTATCAAACAAAATTAACGCCTCCCATATTTTAAATTCTTACCTTCATTATAAAAAATAAACTGTCGAGTTTCAATATCAATGGAAAGGATTTCAAAAACCTTATTAAAATACTCCAAAGTAAAAATAATTATTTTTAAAACAAGCTATTTTCTATTGTGTAACCCTTTTTCTTTTTGAATCTTTTTTAACTTATCCGGAGTAACATCATTTCCTTCTAGATCAACAACTTTCATTCCTTCGATGTGATGTCTCATCCCACTGCGGAATTCTTCAAGGTATTCTTCTCGCAATACTTTTTGTTCTCTTTGTTCTTCTTGTGTTAACCCTATTTCTTTCTTCTTTTTAGCAAGTTCATTAATGCGTGTGAGTTTTTCTTTTCCGTCCATTGGTTTGCTCCTTTCTAATTTATCTTATCCAATCTAAGCAAAAATTTCAATCATTACTCATTTCCTTTGAAAAAAATCTTGTTCATTCCTTCTGTTCAATAGAAATTTTCTTAAATAGATTGCGAACGTTTGTTTGACTATATATTTTTTCTATGCTACAATGGAATCATCAATTGAAAGAAGGTGTTTATTTTGTCAAAAGCCTCCAAAGACCGACAAAACCAAATCTTGAAATTCATTTATACTCGTAGTTCCGAAAAAGGATATCCTCCAACTATACGTGAAATTGGAGAAGCTGTCAATTTGTCTTCTACATCGACCGTACATGGTCATTTGTCACGCTTAGAAAAAAAAGGATTTATCATCCGAGATGCGACAAAACCTCGTGCAATGGAATTAACGCCAAAAGGATTACATGAAATTGGTGTTTCTCCAGAAGGAATTCCTCTACTGGGAGTTGTCACAGCAGGCGAGCCTATTTTAGCTGTGGAAGAAGCAACTGACTTTTTCCCTATTCCACCCAATTTGGCTCGAACCGAAACAGAATTGTTTATGCTAACAATCCGCGGAGAAAGCATGATCAATGCTGGCATTTTAGATGGTGATCAGGTCATTGTCAGAAAACAAGACATTGCTCAAGATGGCGATATTGTCATCGCCATGACCGATGAAGATGAAGCAACATGCAAAAGATTTTATAAAGAAAAAGACTATATCCGTTTGCAGCCTGAAAACAACTATATGGATCCTATTATTTTACCTAATGTAAAAATTTTAGGTTTAGTAGTTGGGCTTTATCGGCATTTTTAAATAATTTCGCTACTAAATACTAAGGATTTCAACAATTTTGAAAAACTTAGTATTTTTTCTTTACTTTCCGAACGAATGTTTGTATAATGATATTACAAACATTCGTTCGGAATAGGAGTGAAAAATATGAAGGCAACTCGTCGTTTTGGTTTTATTCTTTTTATTTTATTACTAGGAATTGTTATTGGTCATCTACAACTAAGAACGATCTTATTAATTATTTGTCCTTTACTCGTGTTATGGCTAATTCTCTGGGACGACAAAAGATTTCATCAAGCTGAAACTAAGCAACAAGAAAAACTTTCTCATTTTGATATTCATCCATCGTCACATTCAAACTATTATCATTATGAGTAATAAAATACCAAAAGGGTCTTCTCTTTAAGTCACACGAGTGTTTTAAAGAGAAGGCCCTTTATCTAGCCAGTTTTTAAAATATGAGTTCTTAATAAATTATGAAAAGTCTAATATTCCATTAAAGCTTTAATATCATAATTAGAAATCAATTGACGTCCATTAAGTTCTTTTAACTCAATCAAAAAAGCGCACCCGACAACAACTCCACCTAGCTTTTCAACCAAATCGATTGTCGCTTTAACCGTTCCACCAGTTGCAAGCAAATCATCAATAACCAATACTCGTTGCCCTGGTTTAATTGCATCAGCATGTAAGGTTAGCGTATCTGTTCCATATTCTTTTTCATAAGTAACTTCAATTGTTTCACGAGGTAATTTTCCAGGTTTTCTAACTGGGGCAAAACCAACGTTCATTTCATAAGCAACTGGACAGCCAACAATGAACCCTCTTGCTTCAGGACCTACAACCATATCAATTTCTTTTTTTTGTGCATATTTTACAATTTCTTTGGTCGCAGCACTATAAGCTTCTCCATCAGCCATAAGTGGAGAGATATCTCTAAAGATAATCCCCTTTTGTGGATAATCGGGTATGCTAGCAACATAATCTTTTAAGTTCATACTTTTTTTCCTCCTAAGCGGTTAGCCATTCTTTTATCGTGGGCAAGTCGCTAAGTAATAAAAATTCTTCTGATCTAATTTTCTTTTTTCGCATTTGGTAGATATCACTTTCAGAAAGCAAATGGTTCTCAGGATTTTTTACACTTGTTAAAATGCCATCTTCTATTGTAACAAATCCTAAGTTAAAAAACACTTGAATCATAAAAATTAATAATTTTTTTGGTATTTTTAAATAATCTGCTACCATTGTAAGTTTATATCTTATATCAATACGATCCTGTGCTGCAATAAACTTAAATAATTTCCCATATTGTTCTCTTGAACCCATTCCATCTAAATAAGCCTCATCCAAAGATTGACAGACAAGATAAACTCTAGAACTGTTAAGAAATTGGACAATTTCTCGTATTTCTTCTCTATCAGTAGGACAATCAAGAAACAGCACTGCTTGGTATTTATTAGTCATTTGTTCTTTTTTAAAAAGTTCAACATCCTGACAGAAAACAATGGTATGTTTGGTTTTTTTCTCCCATTTTTTCATAGTTTGATCCGAAAAACTAATAAATAAGATATCTTCTGATAGTCTAATGGAACTTTGGTTATTCTTTGTACGTAAATCAAATAATTGAAAACCTTTTATTTGATAATCTTTTAATTGAAGTTGTAATTTTTTATTTCCATTCCACTCATTGATGGATAACTCTCCAACAACATTTGTTGATTGGCTCTGAAATTCTAAACTATCAGAACCAAAACCAAAACCAATCCCCTCTATTATATTTCCAGATTCGTTTTTTAAAGTAAATTTTAAATGCTGTTTTTGCGTTCCAATAGTTCGACAATTCGTTATTTTTACATTTTGAAAAAGGAATCGTGGAAAAGGATTGTTCATTCCAAAAGGTGCCATTTTCTTCAAATCAGCTATCATAGCTAAAGAAACATCCTCGAGTGAAATTTCAGCATCCACCTGTAAATTATTTTTCACTTCAATTTTATTGTCACGCATATAATGATTGATTTTAGTTTTTAATTCGGAAATATTTTCTTCTTTCAAACTAACACCTACCGCCGCGTGATGTCCTCCAAAAGAGACAAAAAGTTCTCTGTTTTCATTTAAGACTTCATATAAATTGACCGAATCAACACTTCTACCTGATCCTTTGACAATTCCTCCATCCTTTAAAGTCATGACAATGGCAGGATGACCAGTATGAGAAACAATTTTCCCAGCAACAATTCCTAAGACACCTTCATGCCAATTTTTACCGACGATTATATGAATCAATTCGTTCGGGTCAAGGGATGCCAGTGCTTCTTCCGTGATTTCTTCTACTAGGCTTTTTCGTTTGTTATTGAGAGACTCCATCAGTTGGGATAAACTTTGCGCTTCTTTATCATCAAAGGTCGTCAATAGCTTTACAGCAGGAGTGGGATCTTCCAAGCGTCCAATAGCATTTAAACGTGGCGCCACTCCAAAGCCGATACTAGATTCATCAAACTCAACAAGTTTGATTCCACTTATTTTTACTAGTTCAGATAGACCCATACGTTCGGTTTGTTTTATATATTCTATTCCAATTGCGACCATGGCACGATTTTCATCAGTCAATGAAACCATATCAGCAACAGTCCCAATCGCCACTAAGTCTAAAAATTCAGTAGGCGTTTCTTCTAACAACGCACAAGCCAGTTTAAACGAAACACCAACTCCGGCTAAATCTCCAAATGGATAGCTTCCTTTGGGATGACGCGGGTGAACAATGGCATAAGCATTCGGAAGTGTTTTAGGTAATTCATGGTGGTCAGTGACAATCACATCAACCCCAAACTGGTTGGCAACATTGATTGCCTCATGGCCAGATACACCATTATCTACTGTAATAATCAATGAAATACCCGTTTCGATTTTTTCTTTATAAACCTTCGCATTGGGACCATACCCATCTTTAAAACGGTTGGGTAAATAATACTCAACTGAAGCTCCTAAAGATTCTAAAGTCTCATACAAAACTGTTGTACTTGTTATTCCATCCGCATCATAATCCCCATAAATGAGAATAGCTTCTTCATTTTCTATAGCTTTTCGAATCCGTGCAACGGCTTTTTCCATATCAAATAATAAATATGGATCATGGAGTTGTTCAAGCGAAGGAGATAAAAAACTGATAAAATCTTCATCTTCTCTAAGTCCTCTATTCCAAAAAATCGACCCCAACAAAGGAGATATGTGATGTTCTTTCAATAAAGCCATAAACTCCTCAGGCAATTGTGAGTGATCTGGTAATTTCCATTCATAGGCTGCTGGTTTCAAATTCTCCTCTCCTTTCAACTCATATAGTTTATCATACTTGGCAATAAAAAGTGCTCTTATCTTGAAACAAAAAATTAGAAAGACAGTTACGTCCTCCTAATCTTTAGAATATATGATCCCTTTTATTTTTCACTTAAAGAATCAGAACTAGTTGTCGTTTTTGTTTCTTCATTTGAACTAGCAGTTGAATTCGCCCTTACTTCAGCGAGTTTATTATTAAACTCTCGATCTAAAGCCGCTCTTTTTGCTTCAACTTGTTCATTCATGGTACTTTGTAACTCGTTAACTTGTTGCATCAATTTTTTGTTTTCTCTTTTTTGTTGCCATAAGGTTCCGGTCGATACTAAGGAAACAATGATTGCACCTATAAATGCAGCCCCAATAATAACTACGATTAAAGGAATCGTTACCTTGGTAAAGGCAAAATTAATGGAAACTGGTGAATTATTTAAAACAGCAAAAATGACAATTAAAAGAGTAAGAATCAAGCCAGCAACAATTCGCCACTGATTTTTCATTTGTTTTCCCTCATTTCATATTGAATAGTCCACCAGCTAAATAATCGCCTATTGCAGGAAACAATACATAAAATCGATAAGCTATTTCCATAATAACAGGTTTATTGATTTCTCTTTTTGGATGTTCCATAGTTTTAACGATTTTTCTGCCCAAATAAGTAGGATCCAAAGAAAGTTGGCCGACTCGTTTCAAATAGTCACCACTAGGATCAGACTGCTCAAAAAATGTTGTTTTTACAGGACCAGGATTCACTGTGGTTACATGAATATTAAACGGTTTTAATTCTAGACGTAAAGCATTTGAAAAACCAACAACCGCAAATTTTGTTGCAGAGTACACTGTAGATTTCGGGGTCGCAATCTTTCCGCCTAAAGAAGCTATATTTATGATGTGTCCTGATTCATTCGTTAGCATGTCACTGGCTATTTTTTGCGTCAATACCATCATTCCTAAGACATTGACTTCAAACATATTTCGAGCTTTTTCTAAATCAATAGAAAGAAAATCTTCAAACAGTCCAAATCCGGCAGCATTCACTAAAATATCGACTTGCCCTACTTCATCTTTTACGCGTTGTACCACTCTGTTTATACTATCAGGGTTGGTAATATCCATCTGAAAAGCATACGCTTCTTTCTTACTTAATTTTTTACATTCTTCTTTCACCTGGCCAATCAATTGGATCCGACGGGCACAGGTAACCACAATGGCTCCTTTTTTAGCAGCTTCATAACAAACTTGTTCACCAATTCCAGAAGACCCTCCAGCAACAAGTACTACTTTGTTTTCTAAATTCACAAGCGACCCACTCCTTTTCCATTTTTTCAAAAATCCTATATCTATTCAGATAACGGAATTGGTACTGAAAAGAAATCTTTGGCAATTTTTACGTTTGGAAAGGTTTCTTTTGCTTCCTCTTCCAATTGTAGCGCATCTTTTCCCAAATAACGCGCGCTAATATGAGTCAAAATCAATAATTTTGCATTTGCATTTTTAGCCACTAGAGCCGCCTGTTCTGTCGTAGAATGAAAATAGGATTTGGCACGTTTTGCTTCTGATTTTTTATAAGTACTTTCATGGACAAGAACATCTGCATCTTTAGCTAATTCGATGGAAGCTTGACTGTAGCGAGTATCTCCTAAGATAGTTACAATCCGACCTTTGCGATCTTCTCCTAAAAAGTCCTTTGAAATAAGCTCTTTACCGTTTTCTAAAGTAACAGTTTCCCCTCTTTTCAATTTACCATAAACCGGTCCTGGTTTTACTCCTAAACTTTGTAATTTTTCTACTTGGAGCTCTCCTTTATGATCAGCTTCAATAACCCGAAAGCCAAAACTATCGATACCATGATTCAATTTCTTACAGATTACCTTGAATTGGGTATCTGCAAAAAGAACACCCTCTTCTTTTATTTCAATAAAACGAATTGGATAAGTGAGTCTAGTCCGAGAAACACGTAAAGTTGTTTGAATAAAGTCAGCAATCCCTTTTGGACCATATATTTCTAAAGGTTCATTTCCTCCTTGAAAAGACCGGCTACTCAATAAACCAGGCAAACCAAAGATATGGTCTCCATGTAAATGGGTAATAAATATTTTTTCGATTTTTCGTGGACGGATGGCCGTTCGTAAAATTTGCATTTGCGTTCCTTCACCACAATCAAAAAGCCAGACAGCATTTCTTTCATCAAGAAGCTTTAAAGCAATACTTGAGGCATTTCTCTGTTTTGCCGGTAGTCCGGCGCCTGTTCCTAAAAATTCAAGTTCCATAAAAATTTTTCTCTCCATCTAAAATAAATCAATTATTGTTTTCTTCGTTTTCTTCTGAATGTTTTTCGTTCCAGTTCTTTTTGGCAGTTTCTTTCGCTGAAAGTTCTACTTCCTTTGCTTTTTGTATTTCTTCTTCTACCTCTTCCAAATCAAACCGAGAAACTTCTCCATGCAATTCATACATAATTAAATTGTTTATCGGACGATTATCTTCTTCATCAGCAATCAAAATCAAACCCGTTTCTCCTTCATCTATTTTATTTCCAACAAAAGTGAAAATGGATTGAGCCTTTTGAATTTCTTGCATATCTTGATTTCCGCCTATCATACGCCCACCAAACCAGCCAAGCATCATCCCTAAAGGACCGCCTAAAAGCCCTATCAACATACCAATCATACCGGCTTTAGAGGATTTATTAGTTCTTGTAAAATCAACAAAATCTTCCATCTTAAATTGATGTGTTCCTTCTTTAGAGTGCGTAACAACAGCCATTTGTTCTCCTTTTAGACCTTCTGAACTACGTAATTTTTTTATTTCTGAAAAGGCTTGATAAGCTTGAGCGTTCATTTCAAAGTTCATAATAATCACACGTTTTGTCATTCAATCTTCCTCCTAAAAAATCATTTATTTTCATCAGTCTCTTTAATCCTTATTTTATCAAGAAAGAACACAGTTTGTAAATAAAAGAACATTTTCATTTAAAAAAAGGATCTGATAAACCAGATCCTTTTTTATTCAATCTAAAAACTCAAATTCGAAATCATCGATGCGAACAATATCACCATTTTTTGCGCCTTTTTCTCGTAGCGCTTGGTCAATACCCATTCCTCGCATTTGGCGAGTGAACCGTAAGATACTTTCTTCATGGTCAAAGTTAGTCATAGTAAATAGACGTTCTAATTTTTCACCACTAAGTACCCAAGTTGCATCAGGATCTCGATTGATTATAAAACCTGGGTCTTCGGGAGTAAACCGATATTCCACAACTTCTTCTTCCAGCTCTTCATCATATAAAGGAAATTCAGGTGTTGTTTCTACTAAATTAGCTGTAGCATTTAATAAAGCCTCTAGCCCATCACGCGTCACACTTGAAATAGGGAAAATTTGAATTGGGTCATCAAATTCATCCTGATTCATTTCTATTTTTTCTTTAAATTGATGCAATTGTTCTTTTGCTTCTGGCATATCCATTTTATTGGCTACAATCAATTGTGGTCGTTCCAACAAACGCAAGTCATAAGAAGCTAGTTCGTGGTTAATGGCTAAATAATCCTCATACGGATCTCTTCCTTCCATCCCACTCATATCAACAACATGTAAAATCACACGAGTTCTTTCAATATGCCGTAAGAATTGAATGCCAAGCCCTACTCCTTGAGAGGCTCCTTCAATCAGCCCGGGAAGGTCTGCTGCGACAAAACTTTTCCCATTTTTTGCTGTAACCATACCTAAGTTAGGAACCAAAGTCGTAAAATGATAAGAACCAATTTTAGGTTTGGCTGAAGAAATGACAGAAAGCAAAGTGGATTTTCCTACAGATGGAAATCCAACCAAGCCAACATCGGCTAAAACTTTTAACTCCAATTCTATTTTTCGTTCTTGACCAGGTTCGCCATTTTCAGCAATCTCTGGGGCTGGATTTTTAGGGGTGGCAAAGCGAATATTCCCTCGTCCACCACGACCACCTTTAGCAACAACTAAAGTTTGGCCATTTTCAATCAAGTCACCAAGTAAAGCACCTGTTTTGTCATCACGTACCGTTGTTCCTTGAGGGACTTTTACATAAGTATCTTGAGAACCTTTACCATGCATGCCCTTTATCATTCCATTTTCACCACTATCTGCTTTAAAATGACGATGGTATCTAAAATCCATTAAGGTACGTAATCCTTCATCCACAATCAAGATAACGTCACCGCCACGGCCACCATCACCACCAGCAGGTCCTCCGTCCGGTACATATTTTTCCCGACGAAACGCCACCATCCCGTTACCGCCATTACCGGCTTTTATGTCAATTGTAATTTGATCTAAAAACATGGACATTTTTTGTCCTCCATTTCTGTATAACTCCTATCGAATCAATACTGCTTATTTTACCTAGTTTTCTTTGGTTTGTCTATCATTTCTCTTCTCTAAAATAAAAGGAATAGAAAAAACGGGTTTACATAATAAAATTTATTAACCTAATTTTATATCACCTCTTTTATTATACCAAATTTTTTTAAAAAAGTATTGTCCTCCTTGACAACTCAGGTCTAGCTATACATATTAGTTACCATTCACCTCAATTTGAAAGAACGTTACACTAGGAGGTATTCTTGATTGTAAACTTGATCGAAAAAGTTACCGTGAATGGTGACACATCGCAACCTTTTTAAACCTTTAGAAATGAATATAGTCATTTCTTTCAAGTTCATCTAGGAAATCGTTTAAAAATTTGGTATGATGAAACAGATGATTTAAGAAAGGATTTGTATAATGACAAGAAAACCATTTATTTATTTAAGCTCACTCATTTTAAGTATCCTATTACTTAGTGGTTGTGGGTCCAATGAAAGCCAAACAGCAGCCACTTCAAATTCACAGGAAACGTCTCAAAGCACAACTAGTTCCACGGTTGACTTAAACGAAATTGAGCTTCCCCAATTAGATTCAGAAGTAAAAGAAAATGAAGATTTGGTAGAAATGGAAACAACAGCCGGGAAAATTAAAATCAAATTATTTCCTGAAATTGCCCCAAAAGCTGTTGAAAATTTCATGACTCATGCCAAAGAAGGCTATTATGAAGGAACACCTTTTCATCGCGTCATTGAAGAATTTATGATTCAAGGTGGTGACCCAGAAGGCACCGGCATGGGTGGAGAAAGTATTTGGGGAGAAGGTTTTGAAGTAGAACTATCCGATCAACTTTATCACATTCGCGGTGCTCTATCGATGGCCCGTGGCCAAGCTTTAGACAGCCAAGGTAGTCAATTTTTTATTGTTCAAAACGATCAAGATATGTCAAAAAATCTAGCCATTCAATTTACACCAGAAAAAATCATTGAAACATATAAAAACGGTGGCTCTCCTTCTCTTGATGGTGAATACACTGTCTTTGGACAGGTGACAGACGGAATGGAAATTGTCGATAAAATTGCGAAAGCCAAAGTAGAACCTAACGCGCAAGGTGAAAGCTCAGTCCCTGTTGACCCAGTTAAAATTGATAAAATAACCATTTTACAAGAAGCAAAATAAAAATATCCCTTAGGAAACTTTTGAGAACTTCCTAAGGGATATTTTTTATTGTCCAACAATAAAAGTAAATTCGCATTCAGCTGCTTTTTTTCCTTCAACCGTAGCAACGGCATCCGCTGTTCCAACAGAACCTTTGATCTTAGTTATTTCAAAAGATAATTTTAAGGTATCTCCTGGTACTACTTTTTGACGGAATTTCGCTTTATTAATACCACCAATATAAGCAGTGTGTCCTAAAAATTCTTCTGACTTTAAAATAAGGATTGATCCTGCTTGCGCTAACGTTTCTAAGATTAAAACACCTGGCATCACAGGATTGCCGGGAAAATGTCCTTGAAAGAAATCCTCGTTGATGGTGACATTTTTTGTTGCAATGATTTTTTTACCAGGTTCAATACTGTCCACATAGTCAATATAAATAATTGGATAACGATTCGGAATCGAATCCATCACTTCTGTTACGTTCAATTCTTTTTCCATAGATAGAAATCCTCTTCTCATTTATTGATTTACTTTGATTATCAAAGTATCATAATTACGAATATTTAGCAACTAAATATTTATTTTTTATAAATTAGTTTGACAATCAAACAATTTTATCTAATAATAGATAATCATGGACCTATCATGAAAAGAAGCAATTATAAAATCATATTTATTAAGGAGTGAAGATATGAGTTTTTTATCTGGTAAAAAAATAGTCGTCATGGGAGTAGCAAATAAACGTAGTATTGCCTGGGGATGTGCACAAGCAATTACCCAACAAGGTGGTGAAGTCATCTACACCTATCAAAACGAACGTATGAAAAAATCATTAGAAAAATTGTTGACCGGAAACGAATTTTTGGTTGAGTGTGACGTTGCCAATGATGAAAGTATCGCGTCTGCATTTTCAAAAATTAAAGAATACGCAAATGAAATCGACGGCATTGTTCATGCTGTTGCCTATGCTAGTAAAGATGACTTACAAGGAAACGTAACCGATATTTCTAGACAAGGATATGCCCTTGCCCAAGATATTAGTAGTTATTCATTGATTGCGGTCACGCATTATGCCAAACCAATTTTGACAGAAAATAGTGGCATTGTAACACTTACCTATCTAGGATCAGAACGCGCTGTTCCCAATTACAATATGATGGGAATTGCGAAAGCCTCTTTAGAAGCAACTGTTCGATATTTAGCGGCTGAATTATCCCCACAAAAAATTCATGTGAATGCTATTTCAGCAGGCGCCATCAAAACGCTAGCCGTAACCGGGGTAAAAGATTACCATAAATTGATACAATTGTCAGAAGATCGAACGCCAGACCATGAAGGGGTAACTATTGAAGAAGTTGGAAATACTTGTGCCTTTTTAATCAGCCCACTAGCAAGTGGTATTATCGGTGAAGTAATCTTTGTGGATAAAGGAGTGCACCTTTCTTAGTTATAATTTATGTTAAAATGATTTCTTTTTTCCAAAAGCCTTGGTACAATAAATAATAGAAAGCTTTGGAGGACGGATAACATGAAACTTATTTTAACAGCAACTGGTACCACTGATTCTCAATCACTTTTAATTGAGCCCACAGCAAAACAGTTAAGTGCTTTACAACGTTGGTGGCAAAATATTGATTGGGAGCATTTTATTAGTATCGTCATTCAAAAAACATTAACGCTCTTATTGATTATCGTTTTATTTGCAATCCTTTCAAAGGTAGTCAAATTCTTATTAAAACGTACATTTGATTCCTATCGCCACAAAAGAGTAGAAACAGTCCGAATAAATACTTTAGAAGCTCTCATAAACAACGTTACGAAATATACTCTGGGCTTTTTATTTATTTACGCGATTCTTTCAACGATTGGCATTCCGGTGGGTTCTTTACTAGCAGGGGCAGGAATCGCTGGGTTAGCGGTAGGTTTAGGCGCACAAGGATTTATGAGTGATATTATCAATGGGATATTTATTATTACCGAACAACAAATTGATGTTGGTGATTATATCAAATTAAGTAACCTTACAATTGAAGGAACTGTTGTGAATGTTGGAATCAGGACCTTAAAATTACAATCAGGTGATGGAACCATTCATTTTATTCCCAACCGTAATATTATAACAATTAGTAACACCTCACGAGCAGATATGCGTGTTTTAGTAGATGTTCGCATCATTCCTTCAGAAGGAATCGAAGCTATTGAAAAAATCGTAAGTCAAGTGAATCATACGATTGCTGAAAATTACGTTCAAGATATTCAAACTCAGCCTACGATTTTTGGAATTGTTGATTTAGGAAATAGTAATTTTGCGATTCGCACTACTTTTTATGTAACAAACGGTCAACAAGCAAGTATCAGTGAAGAACTTTTAGCTCTCACCATCGAAGAGTTAACAAAAGCTGGGTTTAGTATACCCAACTCACCTATTATTGCGAATAGTTAATCATTTAAAAACCCGGAAAATAACCTTTAAAAGGTGTTTTTCCAGGTTTTTTATTAGATATTTATTTCTTCTTGGAGAGGTTTTTCTTCTAGATATTCGTTTTTGGGAACAAACAAATATCTTTTTTCAACCTCATGAACCAGATGATTTACTGACTTCAAGATTTCTTTTCTCGTAATGATTCCTAAAAAAATTCCGTCTTCATCTACAAGTGGAAGAAAAGATGCATCGACTAAAAGGTGAAGAATTTCTTCTAGTTCTTCAGAATCTGTAACCGTTGGAACGTTCACTTCCATAACATCTGCTACGGTCAATCCTTCCATTAACGACGTATCAAAGCCAGTTAATCCCATCATTTTATTTACTATATTTGCCAAACTAATCAAACCGACTAGTCGATCATTCGAGTCCAAAACAGGAATTTTTGAATATCCTACTTTTGAAAGAATGAGTAACGCGTGTTCTAGTGGATGACTATATAACACCGTCGCAACATTTTCAGCAGGAATAATCAACGTTTCCTGATTTTCCATCAATAAAGACTCTGTATTTTTCCCAATCAAAATTTTACCTCCCTTTCCGTCTACAATATACTATTGTACAGCAAATAAAAAAAGAAAGCATGAAAATCGCTTTCTTTTAAAAAAATATAATTATTTGTTGTATTTAAAGTGAAGATCAGACAGCACGTGAAAATCGCGATCATAGTATTGGACGTCATACTCAGTTTCTTGACTTTCTATGATTGCAAAACTCTTATAAGGTAACGATCCTCTTGGTTGGGAAATACTACCTGGATTTAAAAATAGTATTCCAGATTCTTGTTCACACCCAATTTGATGCGTATGTCCAAAAAGAGCAATGGTCGCTTCTTCTTCTAAGGCTTGCATTTTTAAATTAGTCAGTCCCATCCGTACATTTGACAAATGGCCATGGGTCACAAAAATACGATCCTTATCCGTTACAAGTAATTGTTGCCTTTTATAATTAGAATCATAATCACAATTACCACCTACCACATGAAAAACATTCCATAACTCATCTTTTGCAGGTAATTCAGAATCGCCACAATGAATGAAGAAATCAACGCTGTTCTCAAAATGACGAACTAAATCCACTAGAATTTGTCGATCGCCATGACTATCACTAACCACTAAATATTTCAATAAAATCCTCTCCTTAACTAATTTTTATTCTTGTTGGTTTAACCACACTTGCCACTTTTCTTGCAATTTAGCCATTGCTTGTCCTCGATGACTAATCGCATTTTTCTCATTCTCAGGAAGCTCTGCAGCTGTTTTGTCCAACCCATCGACGATAAACAATGGATCATAACCAAAACCATTTTCTCCTCTAGGAATTCTACCAATATGACCATTCCAATCAGCTTCAACTACAAGGCTTTCTTTTTGAGGAGCTGCAAAAACTAAGGTACAGTGAAATTGAGCTGCTCTTTTTTCATCAGGAATATTGGTTAATTCGTAAAGTAATTTGGCATTATTGGCAGCATCGCTTTTTTGTTCTCCAGCAAAACGCGCGGAATAAACACCAGGTCTGCCGTCCAAAGCATCCACTTTAAGACCTGAATCATCGGCTAAAACAGGACACTTTAGTAAGTGGGCAATGGTTTCTGCTTTTAAGCGTGCATTTTCCTCAAAGGTTTTCCCCGTTTCTTCCACTTCTGGTAATTCTGGAAAATCATTCATCGTTTTGATTTTATAGCCGGCCTTTTGAAACATAGAAGAAAATTCACGGGCTTTCCCCATATTTCCGGTAGCAATGATAATGGTTTGACTATCCACTTTTTCTTTGGTCTCAATGTCTAAAAATAAGGCTTCTTTTTGATATGCAAGCACATCTTCAATAGCTGCTTGACCATAAATCAAACATTCATTCAACTGTTGTCCTTTAAAAGTTGTCATTTTCCCTGAGCTATGACACTCAACAAAGCGTCCAGATTCAGTCATTACCAATAGCATAGTAGCTAATGAGCCCATTGATTCATCCTCTGTGAGATCGACGGCACATTCACCAGTTGCCAAGATTCCGGTATTTATTGCCGCTATACTTTCTTGAAGGGGATCAGTAGCTACTAACTTCTTTTGTAATAAACCATCGACTACAAGTCGTAATGTAGTAAAAGCTGCTGTGATACAAGGAGCTATAAAATCACCATCAATTTGTAAAATATCACAATCGATATGAATAACTCTTTCGCCAAGAATCGCAAGTTCTGTGACAGCCAATAATGAGTTTTCAATCAAATTTGAGATTTGAGTGGTTACTTTATTGAATTCTTTCCGATTTCTTTCTTTGCTTCTAGAGTGAATGGTATTGCCAGTTATATTTTTACATGACGCAGTAATCCAACCAGTTCCTGTTCCTTTTAAGAATTCAGAAGATTCTTTTACTGAACCGCGGCAAATAATTTTTGTGTCGCCAACAGAAACCAAAACAGATCCCTCTGATTTTCTTAAAATATTGGATTGGATTTTTACTTTGCGAATTTCTTGTAATCCTCTGCCATCTTGACGCATTTACTTTTCTCCTCCTAAAATAACTTGTTTGGAATCAACATTCTCAGGTGCAAGCCAATCATTAGCTATTTCATTGAATAATAGTGTGGAACCTGTCGTATAAAACGCTCTTCTTGCCTGTGGATTTTTCTTATTGGCAATTGAAAAATAATCTAAAAGCATACTGACTTCTCCGATTGTTTCAGCGCCAGAATCAATCAACGTCACCGTTTCCCCCATGACATTTTGAATGATTGGCCTTAATAGTGGATAATGGGTACATCCTAGAATAAGCGTATCTAAG
This sequence comes from Candidatus Tetragenococcus pullicola, assembly GCA_019115705.1. Taxonomy (GTDB): domain Bacteria; phylum Bacillota; class Bacilli; order Lactobacillales; family Enterococcaceae; genus Tetragenococcus; species Tetragenococcus pullicola. The sequence goes on from DXDB01000200.1 coordinate 24,735, forward strand.
TGTTGTCGGCGTAAAGAAAATAAACTTTCAGAAACAATTTTTTTTGCTACCGATGTATGATACTGATTGCTTTCTACTATGGAAACAAATTTAGGGCAAGCCAAACTAATCACTTTTATTTCAGGCACTTTTTCTTGAATTGCTCTTTTATAAGAACCACTAGCAACCGTTCCTTTTGTCCCAATCACACCAATTCTACCGTTTTTTGTTGCTTTTACAGCAGCTCTTGTACCAGGTAAAATCACGCCCACTACCGGAATCAGCAATTTTTCCTTGATACTTTCTAAAGCAGCGGCAGTTGCAGTGTTACAGGCAATTACTAACATCTTGATGTCTTTTTTTAATAAAAAATCAACCATCTGCCAAGTAAATGTAATCACTTCTTCAGTAGAACGGGGTCCATAAGGGCAACGGGCTGTATCACCTAAATAAATGATATTTTCATTCGGTAATTGTTTCATTACCTCCTTTACGACTGTTAAGCCGCCTACGCCAGAATCTATGAAGCCAATTGGTTGCTGATTTTTCATGCTATTCATCCTCTAGTATATACGTTTTGTCTATTCCTCTATTTTGGACTTTTTTGCTTTCTTTTTCAAGTTTTCTTTTTAAAAATCAAAGATGAAAAAAGCTTTCTTTCACTGTAAAATGAAAAAAAGCTTTTTTATCAATAATTATATCGTTTTGTTTCCAAGTATTTTGAAAGTAAAGATAAAATATAGCAGATTCCAAAGTAAGCAGCGGCCATCAAGACAAACATTGGTATGACATAAGAAGTATTTTGACCATAGATAATTTTTGCGTGATGTGTTAACTCTGGCAATGAAATGATTACAGCTAAGGAAGTATCTTTGACCAAAGAAATTAACTGACTTACGATTGCAGGAATCATAGACCGAAACGCTTGAGGCAACACAATAGTTAACATGGTTGTCAAATAGCTTAGTCCGGTAGAAAGTCCTGCTTCCATCTGGCCTTTTGGTACTGCGTTTAATCCTGCTCGAAAAATTTCAGATAACATCGCTGACTCAAAAATCGTCAAAGCGACAACTGTTGACCAAAAAATATCAAAACGGATACCTATTTGTGGTAAAGCAAAATAAGTAAAGAAAATAATCAATAGTAAGGGCAGGTTACGGATAATATCGATTAAAACTCCTACGATAGGTGACAAAATAGGAATGTTAGAAAAACGAATCGTCCCTGTCAAACCACCAATCAAAAAACTAAAAATTATTGATAAAACGGATACGGAGACCGTTACTTGTAACCCATCTAGTAAAAACTGTAAATTTATTAACGAATATGCTCCAATAAAATCCATCGCTAACTCCTTTCGAATATATAAATGCTATTTTTAGTGATCAACTTCGTATTTCCCATTTTCTTTCGAGGAAGGTCATCAAATAAGATAATGGTAGTGTCAGTATCAAATAAAAGATACCCACAATGATATAAGTATCAAAGGTTATAAATGTAGCACTAGCTATTAAATCGCCTTGATACATTAGATCCAGACCTGCTACCATCGCTAAAATCGATGAGTTTTTGATCAAGTTGATAAATTGGCCCCCAAGTGGTGGAATAACAATTTTAAAGGCTTGTGGTAAAATAATATAACGCATCGCCTCTGTATAACTTAAACCAGAGGATAATGCCGCTTCTGTTTGCCCTTTTGGTACAGTTTGAATCCCAGAACGAATGGTTTCTGCAATAAAAGCAGAGGTATAAATAGTCAACCCAATTGTACCTGCCTGAAATCCCGTAAACGGAAAGACATAAAGAGGTAACACAACATAAAAGAACATAACAATGATTAACAAAGGGATATTTCTGAAAAACTCTACATAAGCTTTGGAGATTCCTTTAATCCATTTGTTATCCGAAAGTTGAAAAATCGCTAGTAAAGTTCCGATAGTCAAGCTAAAAATCATTGCAATCAAACTAGAATATATAGTATTTTTAAATCCTTCGAAAAATAAAGACGAATTATTTTGAAATAAACTCCACATTTACTGCTCACCTCCATCAACATAACCATCATCACTTTCAGGAAACCATTTTTGAAAAATTTCATCATAGGTACCATTTTCATGCATCGTTTCAAGTGCTGTATTAACGGCGTTCAAGAAATTCTCTTGCCCTTTGTTAATAGCAATTCCGTAGGGTTCTTCAGTAAAACTACCCCCTACTAATTCATAATTGTCATTTTCACTGGCCATTCCTAAAAGAATAGCGTTGTCTGTTGTCATCGCATCTCCTTGTCCAGCTTGTAGTGCTGTGAATGCCTCGGCATAATTTTCTAATTCCAATACTTTGACATCTGGTGCATGCTCACGAATATTTTCAGCAGAAGTGGATCCTTTCACAGCTAAAATTGTTTGGTCCGCATTCAAAGAGTCAACCCCTTCAATAGGACTCCCTTTTTTAACCAATAAAGATTGGCCAGCATCAAAATAAACATCGGAAAAATCAACTTGTTTTTTACGTTCTTCCGAAATAGTCATAGTAGCAATAATGGCATCGATATTGCCATTTTTTAACAAAGGAATCCTAGTTTTAGAAGTCACTTCTACGAAATTAGCATTTCCATCACGTCCAATGATTTGTTCAGTGATTGCTTTTGCGATATCGATGTCAAAACCTTTCACTTCCTTGGAAGAGATATCCATCAATCCAAAAAGACGAGTATCATTTTTTACTCCCCAAGTAATTGTATTGGTTTGCTGACTTGTTTCTAAAATATCTTTGTCCGCTACGCTTTTACTTTTACAAGCAGATAAACTGCAACTAAGCGCCAGCAAAAAAAGAAACGAAACAATTTTTTTCTTTGACATTGCTTCTCCTCCTCATCGATCATAAAATTTTAATGATTGATTACTTTATTGATAAATTGTTTGGCACGTTCATCTTCAGGCTTTTCAAAGAAGGTATTAACATCACGACTATCTTCTAATACTTGACCTTCAGCCATGAAAATCACTCGATCTGCTACCTCACGGGCAAAATTCATTTCATGGGTTACAACAATCATAGACATTCCTTCGTTCGCAATTCTTTTCATAACATTTAAGACGTCTCCAATCATCTCAGGATCTAATGCCGAGGTTGGTTCATCAAATAAAAGCATCTCCGGTTGCATGGCTAATCCCCTCGCAATAGCCACACGTTGTTGTTGCCCCCCTGATAATTGAGAAGGATAGGAATCTTTTTTATCAAGCATCCCAACGGTATCGAGTAATCGTTCTGCTAAATTAACAGCTTCTCTTTCGTCTTTTTTCAAAACTTTGATGGGTGCCAAGGTTATATTTTCAACAACCGTCTTGTTAGGGTACAAATTAAAATGTTGGAAGACCATTCCTATATTCTTTCGAACTTCTGTTAATTTAGTTTCCTTACTACGGATATCTTTTCCATTGATTAATAAATTTCCAGAACTTATGGTTTCTAGCCCATTGATTGTACGTAATAAGGTACTCTTTCCGGAACCAGATGGACCAATAACAACGACAACTTCTCCTTTTTCAAATGAAAGATTGATATCTTTTAATGCATGAAACTTACCATAATATTTTTCTACTTCTTTAAATTCGATCATTGACATTTTCTCACACTCCACTTTTAATCATTCTATAATTTGCTTAATAGACTATTAATAAACATTATACGCAATATTTTTCTCTTTTGTAAAGTTTTTTTGTTACTTTTTTTATCATCTCTTCTTTAAAAAACTATTAAAAACTAATTTTTATAGGCTTTTTTTAATTTTTTTCTTAAAAGTAAGACCGATATTTCTTATAAGTTTCTTTTTCATAACCCCTTATAAATCTCTTTATCGATTTAAAAGAAAGGTTGTGTCTTTGGTAAAAAAAAGGTACTATTGTTTTAGAAACGATAAAAGAAAAGGTGACTATATTGAATACTATTCTTACTGGTGATCGACCAACAGGTAAATTACATCTTGGTCATTACGTAGGTTCATTACAAACAAGAGTACAATTACAAGGAGATCCAACTAATCAACTCTATATCATGATTGCTGACATTCAGGCATTGACTGATCATGCTAAAAATTCTGAAATAATTCTACCTAATGTTTTAGAGGTAGCTCTTGATTATTTATCAGTGGGTCTAAACCCAAATGATTCAACGTTATTTATTCAGTCTCAAATTCCAGAACTATCCGAGTTAACGATGTACTTTTTGAATTTAGTAACAGTTTCAAGAGTCAAACGAAATCCAACAGTCAAAAATGAGATAAAACAAAAAAACTTTGGAGAAAGTGTTCCAACAGGTTTTTTCGTTTATCCTATTTCTCAAGCTGCTGATATTACAGCTTTCAAAGCAAATCTGGTGCCTGTTGGCGATGACCAACGTCCTATGATCGAGCAAACACAAGAAATCGTACACACATTTAACACCACATACAGTGAAGTTTTAGTTGAGCCAAAGGCAATTTTACCACCTAAAGGGGCTGGTCGATTACCTGGGATAGATGGTAACGGAAAAATGAGTAAGTCCTTAGACAACGGAATCTACCTTTCTGATTCTGCGGATGTTTTGCAAAAGAAAGTGATGAGCATGTATACAGATCCTAACCATATTCATGTTGAAGATCCTGGTCAAGTTGAAGGCAACATGGTTTTTACCTATCTAGATGTTTTTGGAAAAGACAAAACTTATATCGAACAGTTAAAAGAACAATACCAACATGGTGGTTTGGGCGATGTTAAAATCAAACGTTATTTGATGGATGTTTTAGAGGCTGAGTTATCCCCTATTCGTTCACGAAGAGAAAAATTAGCCCAAGATCCACAGACAGTTATGGATATTTTACAAAAAGGTAGTGAAAAAGCTCAAAAAGTGGCTGCCCAGACTCTTTCTGAAGTAAAAGCAGCAATGGGAATTAACTATTTTTAGCCGCAATAAACAAAAGGTACTTGAAATCATTTTCTTGATTTCAAGTACCTTTTTTATCTTTAAAAACTTACTTAACGAATAACGGCATCTAATTCATTTTTCAGTTTTTTAGTAATTTTCTCAATCATTTTATTAACTTGTTCATCAGTCAAAGTTGCTTGAGGATCCACAAAAGTCAGGCGATAAGCCATCGATTTCTTGCCAGATTCAATATTTTTACCTTGATAAACATCAAATAATTGAACCTCATTTAAAAACCGTCCTGCTGTGTTTTCTAATAATGAAAGAATATCTCGGTTACGGACATCTTCATTTATGGACAAGGCAATATCTCGTGAAACAGCTGGATATTTAGAAACAGGTTGGAAAACAAAATCCGTTTCCTCTTTCATTACTGCTTCTAAATTGATTTCGGCAACATAAGTTTCAGGTATTTCATATTTTTTCGAAACATTTGGATGAACTTGTCCAACGAAGCCTATTTTTTCATCCCCTAAATAAATAGCAGCTGTTCGTCCAGGATGTAGGTCGTTTTCTGTTTCTGATTTTACATAACGAATTTTTTCAGCGATAGAAAGTTCTTGGAATACATGTTCCAAGATACCTTTGGCATGAAAGAAATCCACTTTTTCTGCTTTTGTTTGCCAATCTCTAGTGGTCCAATCGCCAGTAATTGCTATTCCAAGGTGCGTTTGTTCGTGAGGCAATTCCTTCAAAGGATCTCCTTGTTGATAAAAAACATGTCCCACTTCATATAAAGCTACTTGGTGATTTTTTCGTGCTACATTATAAGCAATATCATCTAATAGTCCACTGATTAAATTTAGTCGCAGAACCGAACGATCTTCTGTCATCGGCCAATCCAAACGAGTCATTTTACTATCTACCCACGTAAATTCTTGGGATTTTTCTTCTGTTGTCAAAGCATAACTGATTGCTTCGTCTAACCCGTCTCCTTCGAGTAATTGTCGTAAGCTACGAGTTTTTCTTTGATTGGCCGTTAACGTTCCTAATACTGTTTCACCTTTTGGCAATGTAGAAGGCAAACGATTATATCCATAGATACGGGCAACTTCTTCGATTATATCTGCTTCAATGGAGATATCCCAGCGACGTGGAGGAATATTTACCATAAAACTTTGATTATTTTGCTCGTGATCAAAGTCCAAAGCAGTAAAAATTTCACTTACTTGTTCTACAGTCAATTCCGTTCCCAAATAACGATTAATTCGTTCCAATGTTATACAAACATGTTCGTCTTTTGCAATAATTTCAGTTGCTTTGACCGAACCATTTAAAACGTCGCCTCCAGAAAGTCGTGCAATCCAGGCAGCGGCTTGGTCACAAGCTTCATCGATGGTAGCTTTGTTAATCCCTTTTTCAAAGCGTGAAGAAGATTCACTTCTTAAGTTAAAATGTTGAGCTGTACGGCGAATGCTTGTTGAATCAAACATGGCTGCTTCTAAGGCTACCGTCGTCGTAGAAGAAGTAATTTCTGAATCAAGCCCACCCATAACACCCGCGAGTGCAACTGGTTCTTTGCCATTTGTAATAACTAAGTTTTGTTCTGTTAACTTTCTTTCTTCTCCATCCAATGTTGTGAGTGTTTCTCCAACTTTGGCATGACGCACCAAGATTTCTTGGCTTTTTAATTGATCATAATCAAACGCATGTAATGGTTGTCCGTAAAGTAACAAGATAAAATTCGTAATATCGACAACGTTATTAACAGGTCTGATTCCTTCATTCATCAAGCGATTTTGTAGCCAACGTGGGCTTGGAGCAATCGTCACATTTTCAATTAAACGAATTTGATAAGAAGGTGCTTCTTGGGCCTCTACACTCACTTTAATTTTATCTGCTGCTTTTTGTTTGCTTTCATCAACTGTTAATAATTCAAACTGTGGCTTTTGTCGATACATCGCACCAACCTCATAAGCCACACCTCGCATGCTTAAAGCATCCGCACGGTTAGGCGTAATTGATAGGTCAATAATGGCGTCATCCATCTCCAAATATGGATAAACCTCATCGCCTGCTACAGCATTTTCAGGAAGATAATAAATTCCTTCTGCATACTCTTTGGGTACTACTGCCTCTGCAAATCCGATTTCTTGCAAAGAACAAATCATACCATTTGAGGCTGCTCCTCTCATTTTGCCTTTCTTGATTTTGACATTGTTCATGATTCTGGCACCAGGCAAGGCAACAATCACTTTGATACCTTCTTTTATGTTGGGAGCCCCACAAACAATCTGGGAGAGTTCTTCTTCACCAATATTAACTTGACAAATATGCAAATGATCGGAATCTGGGTGATCGACACATTCAATAACTTCTCCGACGACAATTTTTTTCAATCCTTCTTTAGGATATTGAATACCCTCTACTTCAATTCCAGTCAATGAAAGTTGATCTGCTAAGCTTTTGGGTGAAACTGAAGCTAAATCTATGAATTCACTTAGCCATTTATATGAAACCAACATCTATTTTTCCCCCTTAAACTGTTCAATAAAACGGATATCATTTTGATAAAAATTACGGATATCATTTACTCCGTAGCGCAACATAGCAATTCGATCTGGGCCAAGACCAAAAGCAAACCCAGAATATTCACTGGAGTCAATGCCTGACATCTCTAATACATTTGGATGAACCATACCCGCTCCTAAAATTTCTATCCAGCCGGTGTGTTTACAAACGTTACAACCTTTTCCACCACATTTAAAGCAACTAACATCAACTTCAACCGAGGGCTCTGTAAAAGGAAAATAACTAGGACGTAAACGTATTTCTCGATTCTCTCCAAACATTTTTTGCATCAAGACTTCTAACGTCCCTTTCAAATCACCCATGGTAATATTCTTATCAATAACTAAACCTTCGATTTGGTGAAATTGATGACTATGTGTGGCATCATCTGTGTCTCGGCGAAATACTTTCCCCGGTGAAATCATTCGTAAAGGTCCTTTTGAAAAATCATGTTTTTCCATTGTCCGCGCTTGAACAGGCGAGGTATGAGTTCTTATTAAAAGTTCATTTGAAATGTAAAATGTATCTTGCATGTCACGAGCTGGGTGGTCTTTGGGAATATTCATGCGTTCGAAATTATAATGATCTTGTTCCACTTCAAAACCTTCAATCACTTGATACCCCATACCGATAAAGATATCTTCAATTTCTTCAATAATTTGGGTTAAGACATGCCGTGTTCCATGTTTTATTTGTCTTCCTGGTAAAGTAACATCAATACTTTCATTGGCCAGGGCTTGATTCATTGCCTCTTTTTCAAGTATGTTCTTTTTTTCTTCAATTTTTTGTACTAAATGATCCCGTACATCATTCGCGAAAGCTCCAACGATAGGCCGTTCTTTTGGATCAAGATTTTTCATTCCTCTTAATACTTCCGTGATAGGTCCCTTTTTGCCTAATACCTCTACTCGAATCTGATTTAATAAAGAGAGATCTTTTGCATTCGCAATTTTTTCATCTGTTTCTCTTTGCAAAGATTCTAATTTTTCCTTCAAAGACATTTTTTTACCTCCAATATTTTTCCATTTTAAAAATTTCTACAGATTTATGACTGAAGAAAAGAATAGATAAAAAAAGACCTCATCCCTGTAAAGGAACGAGGTCTCGTGTTACCATCCTAATTCATGTATTACTACATGCTCTTCATTTAGTTAACGATAGTTTCCTACCGACTCAAATTTATGAGTGAGCTTTGGAAGTGAATTTCATTTTTCGATTGCAGTCATTGCTTTCAGTCTATGGCAAATCTCCCTAAACGCTGCATCAACCAAATTACTTGTTTCCATTAACGCTTAATCTGTATTCAATTGGTTTCATTTTACTTGAAAACAGTTAAAAAATCAACTACATTCTTGTTTTGTTACCCAAATTTCACTCCACTCTTTAACAGATTGTATGGCTTCACTTAAAGCTCTACCTTTATCAGTCAATTCGTACAAAGTATCTGACTTACAAACAATTTTTTCTCGCTCTAATTCTTTTAAACGTTCAGTAAGCACTCGATCACTCAACATTGGTATCTTTTTTGCGAGGTCTACAAAACGTTGTTGCCCATCTTGTAGCAATACATCAATGATTAGACCATTCCACTTTTTTCCTAAAATTGAAAAAGCTTTTTCAAACTTTGGGCACAATCTATAACTTGATTCTTTTACTTCCATCATTGGTACTCACCTCTTTACCAATTATTATACCATAGAATCAAAACTTTATCTTATTTCTAGCTTTTACCTACTCTCCTACGATTTGTCGCATTAAAAGGATACTATCTTTTGTCCATCTAAAGAAACAAGATATGTTTTTGTTACCGGCTTAAAAAGTGCATCTTCTAAAGCGTCTTTATATAAACGTAGCTGTCCTTGATACCTTGTTCTTAACTTTTCCTCAGCATCTTTGCCATAAAAAGCATCCGTCTTAAAATCATACAAGATAATATGATCATCAAATTCAATGTAGCCATCAATGATTCCATGAACAAGCAAATCCGCGTCTGGTTCATCAAAATCCAAAAAGACATTGCGCGCATCTTTTAACATTGAAAAAGGTTGTTCTCGATGAACCAACGTTGGATTTTCTAAGATCAATTGTCCCAAAAAAGTTTCAAAAAACCAGAGAATCGATGAGACAGATATTTTTTGCGCAGTACTTTCAATAATCGTCTGATTTTTAACAAGCTCTTTTATTTTATTAACAATCATTTCTTCTGTTGGTCTTTTTGATAATGGTAGAAGTTGTAAAACAGTATGAGTAGCAGTACCAATAGTCGTTGCATCTGGCTTCTTTTCTTCTAAAAAGGCCGGTTTTGGTAACTCCTCTTGCGTATAACGAAATTGTTTTTTATGTTGATCAAAATTACTTTCCCACTCAATTTTTCCAAAGAGTTGCTCATCAGGATCATTATACAGTCGCTTCATTTCAGAAACAGATTGATAACTTGTGGTTTGTGTCGATTTTGGTAATTCATACTGAAAAGCAAGACGTTCTTTCAAGCCATCGATTGATTCATCGGGGAGACAAATTGAAACAGAAGAAGCTGAGGCCTCATTTTGACTGGACGCCTTTAATTCTTGTATCTTATCCTGTGTGTACCAATGTATCGAAAAATGAGCTGGATGGTCCATCGTTTTCGCCACATCACTGATATCAGAATATGTTTTTTTCATATCAGGGTGACGCATCAGAGTCATCCCCACCCAATTCATTAAGTTTCCTCGGCTACTTAACCGCAAAGAAGCATCAATGACTGTGTTTTCTTGAGTAAGTGCTGGTTGCCATTGTTTAAATGCCTCTTCTTTTGACTTATACGAACCGACCAGAAATAATTTTTGTTCTGCACGTGTACAAGCAACATACAATTTACGCATTTCTTCTGACAATGCTTTTTGAGTTCTTACTTGTTTGATAGCTTGGTAAGGTAATGTATCAAAACGAATATGTTCATCATCAATATACTGTATACCAGCACCTAATCGTTCTTCAAAAATATAACGTGAAAAAAGGTCTTGCATGTTAAACTGTTTCGTTGTATCTAGTAAAAAAACAACTGGAAATTCTAATCCTTTACTCGCATGAACGGTCATAACCCTCACCGCATTTTCGACAGGTGTTCCCAAGGGTTCTGCCAAATCTTTATCTTTTTCTTGCATTTTTTCTATAAAACGAATAAATTGGTAAAGGCCTCGAAAACTACTTTTCTCATAATTTTCAGCACGGTCAACTAAAGCCAATAAATTAGCATAACGTTGACGACCAGAAGGAAGTCCAATCACATATTCTAGATAAGCCGTTTCCTGATAAATTTTCCAAATAAGATCTGTTAGCGAACGTCTACGTGCCATTTCTCGCCAGTTTTCTAATTTTTGCGAAAAATCCCTTATTTTTTCACTTAATGCTGTCTCTTTTTCCAGATACAAAAGAAAAGCATCATAGTAATCATCATTTTTATTCTCCAGGCGAATCTCTGCTAGTTCTTCTTCTGTCAACCCTACGATCGGTGAACGCAAAACAGCAGCAAATGGTATATCTTGATAAGGATTATCAATAATTTGTAAAAGAGCGATCATTGTTTGTATTTCAGTTGCTTGAAAATAGTTTTGTGCGTCATTAACGGCAATGGGAATTTGATATTCTTTAAAAACATCCATGATCACCAGATTATTCTTTCTTGTCGGCGTTAATAAAACTATATCAGTATAAGTAAGCGGGCGTGTTTTTTGTAATTTCTTATCAAAAATCACAAATTCTCGGTCAATCATCTCTCTAATTTTAAGTGCAACTATTGACAACTCTCCCTCAGTTTTATCATCCACAAATTGAGTATCACCAGTTGCTTCTTTTTCAAACAACAATAATTCTGTTTCAAAATCCTCACTCTCAGGAAAGACCGTAAAACCATGAATCAATTTAGCCGCATCATCATAAGGAATTTGTCCAACTTCCATATCCATTAATTGTTCAAATACTAAATTAGTAAAGTCAAGAACTTCTTTTCTCGATCGAAAATTTTCCGCTAAAACAATACGTCGCCCACCATCTTCTTTTTCGAAAGCTAGATACTTATCAATAAATAAAGTCGGATCAGCTAGACGAAAAGCATAGATTGATTGTTTGACATCACCGACCATAAAAAGATTACCCTGTCCTTTTTCCGCATGACAAACCCAAGATAAAATAGCCTCTTGCAAACGATTGACATCTTGATATTCATCAACTAATACTTCTTCAAATTTTTGACGGTAATAAACAGAAGCTTCACTACCCTCACCCTCTCCTTTTAATATATTTAAAGCAAAGTGTTCCAGATCATTAAAATCCAATCGATTCCTACTGAGTTTTTTTTCTTGGAAAGCAGATAAAAATTTTTCCGTCACTTCACTCATTTTTTCTATCAAAGGACGTGCTTTATCCATGAGGTTTAACGTTTCTTGTGGTGAATACGCAAATAAATGATGAACCTCTTCTAGCAAATCCTTAGCTGTTTGCCGATGTGGCTTGATTCGTACAGAAATTTCTTTTTGTTCCATTTTTCGAAATCCAGGATATCTACCAAAAGACAGACTATCCAGTTGTGTATACGCCATTTCTATCTCATCATTTTGAAAATAATCTAACAGTCTTTTGGCTTGAGGTAATTCATTTTCAATCAGTTTGGCTGCTTTTTCAACACAAGGATCTGTTTTAGATACAGAAAGTGCTAGTTCTAATTCTGAAACGGCAGTCTTTAGTTTACTTATTAAGACAGGCTTTAGTTGTTTTTTATAAATTGGATTTTCCACGAGCCCGCCTTGCGTCTCATAATTTAGACTAAGTTCTTTTAACCACGTTTCAGGGTTAGGATTGGCTCTAGCAAAGGAATACAAAGACATAACTAAATCCGTTAATCCTTCATCAGAACGATCATTGGAAAAATTTTGGGTTAATTGAAAAAAAGTTTCATCCTGTGCTTCATAATAGTCATCTCTCACTTCTTCCCAAACTTCTTCTTTTAAAAGAAGAGTTTCTGTTTCATCAGTGAGCATTCTAAAAACTGGATCAATATCGATCAGAAAATAAAATCGACGAATCACTGTTAAACAAAAGGCGTGTAAGGTAGAAATGTTTGCCATTGGTAATAAGGTCAATTGTTTTGTAAAATGATTCCGCCTATTTTGATCACTTTCTTTAGTAAGAGCCTCTTGTAAAGAAGTTTGAAGGCGTTCTTTCATCTCTCTAGCAGCCGCTTCTGTAAAGGTAACGATTAAAAGCTCGTCAATATTACTACCATTTTTTAGCTTTTCAATCACTCGTCGCACTAAGACAGAAGTTTTTCCTGATCCTGCTGAAGCCGAAATTAATAAATTGTCTCCACTATCATAAACTGACTGCCATTGCTTATCAGTAAATTTTTCATTGCTGGGTTTTAAAGGAATATCAGTCATTTTCTTCCCCCTCTCGAATTTTATCCATGATTTGTTCTTTTGTCAGATTTTCAATACGGTGATAATTGTTCTCTTTAAGCATCACATCAAATTGACAAATACTACGAAATGGACAGAATTCGCAGGCTCTTTTCTTATCTTTGACTTTAAAGGATGGATTTAGGGAAATATCGCCGGTTAAAATTCGGTTTCCTCCCTCGATCATTTTCCTCCGATTATGAGCAATCAATAATTGAATGTCTTGCTCTGAATAAAATTTATCTTTACTCTTGGTATTCATTTTGACTTGATCATTTTTATCTTTTTGTATTGGAAAAAGAAGAGAATTTTCTTTTGTCTCTAATTGATGATCATAAATTTCAAACAGTTCTGGATTATCGACAAACAATCCATCATATTTAAACTGCTTCAAACGTTCTTTTTCACTGGCTTTACTTGCATCTAAAATAGGATCATGCACATGCAAATAATAAGCGCCAGCTATCTTGGCATCTTTTCTGCCAATTAGTTCAACTGCATCTGTTAAGGCAACATCTAAATAAGTGACTAATTGTAATGCCAACCCATAGTAGTTTTCTGTCAAATCAAAACTTCGACTACTCGATTTATAATCGATCACACTGAGCCAAGGCTTGCCGTCACTAACAGCCGTATCGATACGGTCTATTTTTCCTCGTAAATGTAGGTTAGCACCATTATTTAATGGAAATTGTAAATCTTTCAAACCTTTTTTGCCAGCTATCTGACCAAAGAGAACTTCTGTCTGAACAGGTGATAATTGTGTCCGTTCACTTTGTTTCTTTAGCGCCCAAGTTACTCGTTTAATGGTAGCACCTAATTGATAACGAATAAAATTCATTCGTTTGGTCCGATTTAATATGGAATAACGTCCTTGCCCAAATACCTTTTGTAGTAAGGTATCCACAAGCAGTTCCCTTTTTTGATCAGTCAGTGTTAGTAAGGAAATATTTTTTTCAATCAATAAACTTAAAAATTGGTCCAAGGCTTCATGGAAAAATTCTCCTGTAACTGCAGCATTTAATCCATAAAGGTCTCTTTCTTTCAACCGTAAACCATATTTCATATAGTATTGATACTCACATTGATAAAAAGTTTCCATTCGAGAGATTGAACTATAAATATCTTTTCCATACAATTCCAATGCCGTTTTCGTCTGCAAAGACACAGGTGTATTCAATTCACTTTGACTGTCAAAAACACGACTTGCCAGAGTGTGCCAATCTGACGCTAGTAAGATTTGTTTTAGAGTTTGCCATTTCGGTGAGAGCGTTGAATTTTCCTCTTGTGTTTGACGCATCAAATAATTCAACTGACGAATCAAATTCCGATAAGAGCCTACATAATTTTTAGGATCCGCCTCTAAATGAATAGGTACCAATTTTTCTAACTGACAATCTGTCGTGTGTAACAACCGTGTTAAATAAGGCGATGGTTTGATATTTTTTGTCGTATCGTAATTGGCTGCATAACTCAAATACAATTTATCATGAGCCGATAAAAATAGATTATACGCCACAAAGGGTTCTTTTCGAATCGTCTCGCCCGCTCGATCTCTTAGAAATTGTCCATCTTGAAGATTTTCATTGATTCGTTGCCGTTCCTCAATAGATAACAATGTTTTATTTTCTACCTGACGTGGAAAAGTTGTTTCATCTAAACCAATGGCAAAAGTCACTTTGCTTTGTTGCGGTCGAGCTAAATCGAGTGGATTGATCTGAACTTGATCGATAGCCGTCGGAATTTTTCCAAAAGTAAAGTTTGAAAGTCCACTCGTCAACACCTCTTCAAACAACTCAAAATCAAAAGGATCCTCCCCTGAAATTTCAACAAATTCATCAAAAAGATCCATCAATGCTTGCCAAGTTTGTTCATGATTTCGAGCTTGATCCAAGTTGCCGCGTTCGATTTCTTGATCTCTCCAACAAATCAACTGTTTGTCAACACCAATCCTTAATAAAAATTGATAAAAGATAAACAATCCCTCGCGATTTGTTTTTGCAGCTTTTATTTCTTTGAAAAAAGGAACGATTTCTTCTAAAAAACAAGACCGAATAAAATTGATTTTTTCTTCCATTTGTTTTGTTTCAACGGATTCTCCAGCTTCAAAATCATACTCTAGAAGTTGCCAAGGTTCATCATTTGTCCAATCTGTCCCATGATAATTATAAGCTAAGGATTTATTTTCAGTCAGATCCACGAGAAAACGATACGCTTTGGTTGCACTTTTCCAATCCGAATACTCCTTTTTCAAAGACAGCGGAATATAAAGCTCCGTTCTTAAAAAACGCAAAACATCGGTTTGTCTATAGTGATATTTTTCTAGTGAAAACAGAGATAAGATAAATTCTACCAAAGGATGTTCTTCCATTTTTTTCTCTTCATCGATGTAATAAGGAATATCCATTTCATCAAAAATTGTCGGTAACAATGACGTATAAATTTCTGGACTTAACGTTAATAGTTGAATATCACGGTAGCGTAATTTTTCTTCTGATTGAGCGTCCACTACCAACCTACGAATCTCTAAAGCAACATGTCGTAATTCCTCTTCTGGCGTTTGGGCACACCATATCCTAAGAAAGTTTCCCAAATGCAATGGTTGTCTTACATTAGAAGAACTGCTTTTTCGCCAAGTTCTTTCTAGTGCTAGATAATCTTCGGAAGCTTCTTTAAGTAGTGGTGCGTATTGATCTTGTAAAACAGGTACTTGTTGGTCATGTGCTCTAGCTAATAACTCTTGATAAGTTCTTCGTGATTCGAAAAATAACGCTAAGGGGTCATTTGATTCGTTCGGAGAATCTACTAGTAAATCGATACAAACTGAACTATTTTCCATTAGTAGGCAAAGTAAATTTTGCTCCTGAGCAGAAAACGATGAAAAGCCACTGATTAAAAATAATTGTCTTTTTAATTGATTATTTACAGTTGAATCCTTTGTATCGATACTTTGACTAACATAACGAGTCAAGGTTTCAATAGGCGATTCCACGCTTATATTCCTATCTAGGAGTTCTTGTTCATAAGCAGAAAAGATAAGCTGTAGTTCTTTCATTTTTAATTGAAAATCTTTTTCCTGACTAGAACCTGATGTCTGTTTCTGCTGAACACTTAATTGATCAAACGTAATATTTCCCATTTGAAATTCTTGGTACAATTTCAACAGTTGGTCAATAAAACCAGCGTGGGCAATTTCACCACGAAACATTGTTAGTTGATTGGAAATAGTTGATAAAACCTTTCGCATCAGCATTGCCGATCCAGCTTCTGACACGTTTTTTTCTTTATATTCACCACTACTTTGGAGAAAATACCAAGCCAAACGGTGAAAACTATAAACTTGAGCACGGATTGTACTAAATTCTTTTTGACCTTGTCTCCTTTTTAAATCAAGTAGAATTTCTTGTTCTCGTTCAAATTTATTATAGTTTGGAACGATAAAAAAAACTTCACTATTTTTTCTTTCTAACCATTGAAGGGCCTGATCAATCATTTTGCTTTGATGATCACAATTTCCTGCGCCCACTGTGAATTGAAGACTCAACAAAATCCCTCCTCTAAGATTTATTTTTAAATTAAGTATACACCAAGCTACAATCAAGAACAAGAGTTCGCTTAAAAGTTTTAAGCATATTCTTTTACTAACATTTTGTAAGGTGCTATTGTATGAAAGTACAAAAAATAATAAAGGTGGAATTACAAATGTCAAACTTTTTAGAAGCACTAAAGAATCGTCGCTCCATTTACGTATTAGGTCGCAATATATCTCTTTCCAATGAAGAAATTTCAAATTTAATCAAAGAAGCAGTGAACCAAAGTCCGAGTGCTTTTAATGCACAAGAACCTCGTGTTGTTATTCTTTTTGGAGAAAATCACGAGAAATTATGGAACCTAACTGAAGAAGTATTAAAACCCTTAACTCCTGAAGATGCTTTTCCAAACACTCAAGCAAAATTGGCTAGTTTTAAAGCAGGTTACGGAACCGTACTTTTCTTCAACAATACGGATACTACCAAAAACTTACAAGAACAATTTGCACTTTATGCAGATAACTTCCCTGATTGGGCAGAACAAGCCAATGGCATTGCTACTTCTAATGCATGGGTTACTTTATCAGAAGCTGGATTAGGTGCTAGTTTACAACATTATAATCCTGTCATTGATGAAGCTGTTGCTAAAGAATGGAATATTCCGACCAATTGGCGTTTGCGTTCTCAACTTGTCTTTGGTTCTAAAGAAGATGAACCCTTAGAAAAAGATTTCTTAGCCGAAGATGAACGTTTCCATATTTACGAATAAGGGACTCACTAAAAAAGGACATGGCTGAAACATTCAGCTATATCCTTTTTTATAATTCGTTGGGATCTAAAATAACATCGATGGGTGTTCCCTCTTTTAAATGTTTACTTAAAAAACCTACGATTTCATCAAGTGGATGACTGAATTTCAGTAAGGGACCTCTTAAGCCAAATTGGAAAAAGTTCAATTTTACTTGCTTATTTTCTTTATCATGAAATAAAACAACCCGATCAACATTTTTAAAATTGATTCCACGATTATCTAATTGATGAATCATAAAAGATTCTTCGGTAATTCCCTTGTTTTTAACCAAATAACTCAAAAAGGTTGCTACGATGGCTACTCCTCTTACTAATTCATCTAAAGAAGTTGGCGGTTCTTGGAAGTAAATCCAACATACAAAACCTGCTGCCACGATTGGTAAAACAATTGATGTGCGTGACTGATATTTCGCAACAAAAACTAATTCTTTTTGAGATATAAAGAGGTAAATATATAGAACTAGTGTAAATAAAACAAATAATATTGTAAATGTACTCATTTCTTGATACTCCTTTTCTACATTCTAACAAAGACAGCAAATGAAGTAAAAAGTAACTATCTTTTAGTTGATACTCACAAAATGGTTATTGATTGCTTAAACAGTATAAAATTAGTACACTTATAGTAAGGAGGTGACAAATGATGATTAACGAAAAAAAGGGATTTGATTGGCTTAGTTTGCTTGCGGGAATCTTGTTTATCCTTATTTCGTTCATGTCTTTTCGTAACCCTGGTTTTAGCTTACGTACTATTGTTTTACTATTTGCAATTGTAGCTATTACAAATGGTATCTTAGGCATTATCACAAGAAATCGAATCAAAAATTGGACTGGTTATCGTGGCAACATCTTTTTAGTACTAGGCATCCTAGAAATTTTAGTTGGAATTATCTTATTGTTTAACCTTGATGTTGGAATCCTTGCTTTATCCTATGTATTTTCTATTTGGTTTATCGCTGATTCTATCCGTAACCTTTTCTTATTACAAGGTGTTCGCCTTGTCCGAAGTGGTTATTATTGGTTTTCTTTGATTCTAAATGTTATTGGGATTTTCATTGGAATCTCATTATTCTTTGACCCAATCATTTCAATGCTATCTTTATCCTTTTTAATTGGGTTATACTTCTTACTCTCAGGAATTTTTTACATTGTTCGTGCATTTTCAAGATACTGATCAAAGTATAAAAGAGACAGTCAAAAATTATGACTGTCTTTTTTATATTTTGTTTGAAAAACACGCACAGTTCGTAGACAAAATTTGCTTATTTTCTAATTCCAATAGTCGTTTATCAATTCTTTGAAGGATGCCGCTTTCTGAATCAACAGCGCCTTGCTGCTTCTTAGTTTCGACTAACAGATTTTTTTCTTTGTGTACTCTTTTTTGTTGATGATAGATATTAGCCAGTCTTTCTACGTATTCATAATGAGTATACGCAGTTCCTTCAATCAAATACAGTAAAAGATCTTCTGCCTTTGAGAACTCTTGATTTGCATAATAGTCTAACGCAGTACGATAAAGCTTAATATCCAATTCTTCTAATAATTGAACCTTTTTCTTTTTTTCTTTCCATTGGTTCACTGAAATTTTATCAATGATTCGTCCTTTATCATCATATAAAAAAATCACAGGAACATCATTCGGATGTAATTTTGTCTCACTGAATTTTTTCAAACGAATCCCTCCGACTCCTCATATTCTTAAATGTACTATACTACAAATAGAATAAAAAAACTATCTTTTTTCAATTTTCTTTAATAAATAAAAAGCATCTATTCCCTCTTGTTTTGTATTGGGAATAAATGCTTTTAGATCTCCACTAATTTTTTTTGAATTGTATAAATTCAAAAATATCAGTCAGTGCCATAACAATCATAATAACACCAAATAAAGAAACAAGGCTTGACACAGCTCGAAACATAAGTAGTAACCCCGCGATAACAAATAAAATACCAACAAACAACCAGGCAATATATGATTGATTTTCTTTTTTTAGTTGCAACCCCTGTCCAATACGTAGACACCCTGCAATCACAACGCCAATACCTAAGAAAACTGTTAAAATTGTTACGATTGGTTTGGCAAGAAGAAAAATAACGACGGCCACAAATAAACATGCGACTCCTAAAAATAAATCAAAGCTTGCACTTGCCATTCGATTTCTATCTTTGGCCCAATTCACTAGATGAAATACGCCAAAAATTAGAAAGATCCCTACTACTAAATAGATAATAACTTGAGAGAACTGTTTTGGATTCCAAAGTGCATAGATGCCAATAATAAGAGTTAACAATCCTCGCAATAATGTATTGCGTTGTAGCTTTTGATAGAATGTTTTCAAACTTTTTCCTCTTTTCTATTAGATTAACAAAACCGACGTAAGAATGGATTAATAATCCGCAAAATTAAGTAAAGCATCCGCTTCAGAAATGGTATTTTTTGAGGGATTTCTTCTTCTAAATTTGGATTTGAAAAGTTGATGTTCTCTTTCGAACAATAATGTTCAAAGTCAGCATTTATCCATTGATTCAGTTGCACGGAATCAACGGCTATCATCAATTCTGTATCAATATAAACACTACGCATATCCATATTCATTGAACCTAAAATAGTAAGATTCTCATCTAATAAATAGGCCTTTTGGTGCAAAGAATCTCCCCCTGTCATTTCACGAAGCAATACACCTGTATCTAAAATATTGTGCTTTTGATTTAGATAATCAGAAGCGCCAAAAACATTTGCTGCAGTATTTGCAGAGTTGGTTAAAATTTCAATTTTTTCTAAATGAGTAGACCAGTTGGTAAGGTCTTCATACATCTCTTTTCCACAAATAATGTAAGGGGTATAAATTTTAACTCGTTCTGCTCGTTTAACAAACTGATCGATGTTATCCCATAATACAGGTGCTTTATTTTTAGCCTTTATTTCTGAGGTCAATAAAGAAATCTTATGAGTGGGCACTGTTTCTTTTTTCCACGCATAAAAAGAATTGTACGCTTTTGGATAATACCTTTTTTCTGCTTCCTTATATTCTTTAATCAAACTATCAATGGGTCTTATTTTAAAATAGAGTCCCTTGGGTCTATAAGGTTTCGTAGTGGGCAAAGCTTTCAGTTGATTATGATAGTGCCATAATTCTTCTACTGAGCCTTTTTGTTCACTTTTTGGACTATAAACTAGCAACTCACAATCTTTATTCTTCTTCCCTTCATTTAAATAGGATCGATTGCAAATGTTTCGACCTCCTAAAACATAGAAAGAATCATCCACTAAAAGGTACTTACTATGATGGACTGCCAGAAGTCGATGCGGGCGCAAAATTGAGACCGGATTATAGATGTAGACATTGATATTCTTATGATCAGAAAAGGTTTGAAACCAGCGAGAACGATGTAAGTCGAACAACTTATTTTTGCCATCTGTAATAAAATCAATTTGAACGCCGCGATCAGCAGCTTCCAATAAAGCAGCCAAATAAGTTTTTCCAGCTCTATCTAGTACAAGCCGATAAGTAGAAACGGCTATTTTCTTCTTCGCATTTGCTATTAATCGTAAATGCATTTCAAAGGCTTCCTGATTATCCAGTAAAGGCCGTACTCTTTCCTTTCCCTCTTCTTTTGAAAAATAAGAAGAATATTGAAATGAGTTTTTGATACTTTGGGGTGTCTTTTTGTGACGGATATAGGGTGAAACAATCGCTAAAAAATAAAATATAAAATAAATCAAATAGCTCTTTCCTTTAATTCATATTTACCAATAGCCCATTTTTTCATTTAGCAAAATTTTTTAAAAAAAGCACGTCCCTAGACATGCTTTTTTACTTTTATTCAATGCCGATATTTTCACGAACAACTTTCACTATTTTATCAACATAATAATTTACTTGCTCATCTGTTGGTGCTTCAGCCATCACACGAAGAATAGGTTCAGTTCCTGAAGGTCTTACTAAAATTCGACCTTCTCCATTCATTTCTTTTTCAGCTGATTCGATCACTTCTTTTATAGCCGGAACATCCATGGCATGATGTTTATCAGATACACGAACATTTACTAATTTTTGTGGATAAATGGTTACTTCTTCCGCCAACTCTGACAATTTTTTTCCGGTTTGTTTCATCACATTCAACAACTGAATACCAGATAACATACCATCCCCTGTGGTATTTAAATCTAAAAACACCATATGACCTGATTGTTCTCCGCCAAAGTTATAGTCATTTTTACGCATTTCTTCCACAACATAACGATCACCTACTTTAGTGATAACATCTTTTAATCCAATTTCTTCAAGTGCTTTGTGGAAGCCTAAATTACTCATCACAGTTGTTACTACAGTATTTTGTTTCAACCGTTTATTTCTAGCCAAATCTTTGGCGCAAATATACATGATTTTGTCGCCATCAACAATTTGACCATTTTCATCAACAGCAATGACTCGATCGCCGTCACCATCGAAAGCCAAACCGACATTTGCTTCTTTATCTACTACAAATTGAGCAAGTTGTTCAGGATGAGTCGATCCCACATTATCATTAATATTCAATCCATCTGGTGACGTTCCCATTGTATAAAAATCAGTTTCCAAATCGGCAAACAAGCGATTAACAGTGGTAGCTGTTGCACCATTGGCAGCATCTATACAGATTTTTAGACCCGACAAATCTCCATTAATTGATTGTTGAAGAAATTGCGAGTATTTTAATAGACCTTCAGGGAATTCTTCGACCGTTCCTAATCCTTCTGCTGAAGGCCTTGGCAATTCATC
This sequence comes from Candidatus Tetragenococcus pullicola, assembly GCA_019115705.1. GTDB lineage: Bacteria > Bacillota > Bacilli > Lactobacillales > Enterococcaceae > Tetragenococcus > Tetragenococcus pullicola. The sequence goes on from DXDB01000200.1 coordinate 46,725, forward strand.
TACAGGAGCATCTAGTAAAGCTTCAATTTCCAATTCTTGATCATCAACTAGCTTAAATCCATCATTCCCAAAAAACTTAATTCCATTATCTTGTGCTGGATTATGTGATGCCGAAATCATAACCCCAGCACTGGCTTTTTGGACTTTGGTCAAATAAGCAACTCCTGGTGTCGAAATAACACCTAATTGAAACACTTCGATTCCTACCGAAATTAAGCCTGAAATCAAGGCCGTTTCCAAAAGTTGACCAGAAATTCGAGTATCTCTTCCTACTAAAACGCGTGGATGCTCTTCAGTCTTGGCATGCTGACTCAAGACATATCCTCCACAACGTCCCAATTTAAAAGCAAGTTCAGGTGTTAATTCTTGATTGGCAACTCCACGAACGCCATCTGTTCCAAAATATTTTCCCATGATTTATAATCCCTTCTGAAAATAATTATTTTTCACCAATGAGGTTACTAAATGATATTTTTTTATTTAGTTTGATGCGGATGTTGAATCGGTTGTGCTGATTGTTTCTGAAGTAACTGTTGAAGACGATGATGTCTTGCTGGACTGTTCTTTAGAAGACTGTTCTGTCGATTCATTTGTTTGAGAATTTTCTTCATAAACCGGCACTACTTTTATTTTCACCACTGAAGGATCTGCAATCAATGGCTCATCAACAGGAACCTCTTTTTCAATCGTACTTTCTTCTGTGATATCTGTAACATCAATAGGTATCATAATCGTATCAAGTAAATCTAATTGTTCTTGTGCCCCACTAATTGTAGCATGACTTTGTTCAAATTGGAATTCAAAATGAGAAATTCCCTGAGCAGGTGTTCCTTGTTCTTCAATAGCCAAACCAACATCTTTTTGTGGAGAATTGACTAAAACTTGTGCCTCTACATTTTCAGGATCGATTTCTGCTGGAAGGACTTCTCCTTTTTCATTTACTGCATATACAGGGACCGTTTGTTGGGTACTTTCATTTATCTCACCCACTGACTGCAACGGGGCAATAACTTTTGCAATCTCTTTGACTGTTTGATCTCCTGTTGTCACTTGTACCGTCTCTGGATCTAACGCTGTCTTTGAAATTGAAGTACCGTTTGGCAGTTCTTTTTGAGAAAAATTAACTTCTACAGGAAATGACTGAGTCACTTTATTTTCAATCGTCACCGTAAAAACGTGAGGGTCAACTGTTGCTGAAACACTGTTGCTTAAATTTTCAACTTTCAAAGGGACATCATGCGTTCCTGTTCCCAACTCACTTAAATCAGCTACCACTTTAAATTTTCTGGTTTCACTATTCGCTTCTGCATTCAGCTGTATTCGATTGATACTTTCAAGCTTCACTGTAACAGTTGCTTCATACCCTTGAATAAAATAATCGTTAGAATTGTAAACAATTGTTACGGGCACTTCTTCAACTGTCTCTTCATAAGCTTCTGAAGAGAAAGGAGCGCTTTGTCTTTTTGTACCATTTGCATTAAAAAATAAGACTAAACTAAATAATAAAGCAATAAAAAGATTGACAAGTTCACGTTTTTGCTTTAATTTTTTCATTCCTTGCCACCTCTATTTAATTTTTGCCATTCCTCACGTAAAGTTTGAATGAGGCTTTTCTTTTCTTTACTTTTATCCTCAGGAACAAGAGCTTCTCGCATCATTTCTAAATAGTCTTCTCTAGTAAGTTCTCTATACATTTGATTGTTTAAAGTAAAGGTAACCCCGCCAGTTTCTTCTGAAACAACAATTGTCAACGCATCACTGACTTCTGCAATCCCCATTGCTGCTCGATGCCTTGTGCCGTATTCTTTAGGAATCAAGGAACTTTCTGACAGAGGTAAATAGGCACTTGAAACGACAATTTTTCCATTGCGAACAATGACAGCCCCATCATGTAACGGTGTGTTCGGAATAAAGATATTAATTAATAACTCACCAGTAATTTCTGCATCAAGCCGGATACCTGTTTCAATATATTCTTCTAATCCTGTATTACGTTCGATCGTTATCAAGGCACCAATTTTCCGTTTCGACATATACTGAATCGCCTTGTCAAAAGCCTTAATCATTCCTTCGCCTTCATCAATTTCCTTTTTTGAAGCACTAAAGAAAGTAGCTCGTCCTAAGTGTTCCAAACCACGTCTGATTTCCGGTTGAAAGATCACGATGGCTGCAATTACACCATAAGTAATTACCTGGTCCATTAACCAAGATAACGTATGAAGGCCGATAACTTCTGCTAAAACACGGACAACAACAAACATTGCCACACCTTTAAAAAGTTGAATTGCCTTTGTTCCTCGTAAGAGCTGGATTAATTTATAAATTAGATACCAAACTACAAGAATATCCAATATGTTGATAAAAAAAGATAAGGTCGTAATATTTGTCGAAAATAGTTGTCTCCAATAGTCTAATTGAAATAATTCAGTAAAATGAAATGTCATATTCAGCCTTCCTTTGCTATAAGCGCTGTTTTCTTTAATTATATCATAACATTGTTTTAATATGATAAAAAGGAACCAATTTTATTTTTTTGAGAATTTTTTAAGGGATAAGTAAAAAATTTTCCTTTTTAGTAGATAGTGGTAAACTAAACTTATGAATGAGTGAACTAGGAAACTAACTCCAGTTTTCTTAAGAAATGAGTTATTTTGGATAAAAATTGGTGGTTTCCGGCTATTTGGTTTTTTAAGCTGTGAATTTAGTAATGAATCATCAAA
>DXDB01000201.1 GCA_019115705.1 Candidatus Tetragenococcus pullicola
GCATCGTTCATGTTGAAGGACAAGTCGATGTGTTCACCTGGTTTATGGAAGTCACGGGCATCCACTTTTGATACGAATTCTGTATCACCAACAACAGCATACAACATGGTTTCAGCACCTAGTAGTTCAGAAACGACTACTTCGGCATGAACCGTTGATTCTGGTGCAGCATCGATAGCGATTTGTTCACCATGGATATCTTCAGGGCGGATACCAAACGTAAGTGGTTTGCCTTCGTAGCCTTTTTCAACTAAGAGTTTGTTACGACCTTCAGGGATACGTAGTTTCAAACCATAATCATTAGAGATTACCCCATTGTTCAAGGTAACGTTAAAGAAGTTCATTGCTGGAGCGCCGATAAAGCCGGCCACAAATTCATTGACTGGGTTGTTGTACACTTCTTCAGGAGACCCGATTTGTTGAACAATTCCCTCTTTCATGATAACAATCCGGTCAGCCATAGTCATGGCTTCGGTTTGGTCATGGGTAACGTAAATTGTGGTTGTTTCCAAACGACGGTGCAATTTTGCGATTTCAGCACGCATTGCCACACGTAATTTGGCATCCAAGTTGGATAAAGGTTCGTCCATCAAGAAGACTTTAGCATCACGCACGATGGCACGTCCTAAAGCGACACGTTGACGTTGACCACCGGATAAAGCGGCTGGTTTACGATCTAGATATTCTGTTAAACCTAAAATATCTGCAGCATTATCTACCCGTTTTTTGATTTCAGCTTTGTCATATTTACGAAGTTTTAACCCAAAGGCCATATTATCGTAAACGGTCATGTGGGGATACAAGGCATAGTTTTGGAAAACCATGGCGATGTCACGGTCTTTAGGTGCCACATCGTTCATGACTTTACCACCAATTTGAAGTTCACCTTCTGTGATATCTTCAAGGCCTGCAATCATTCGAAGTGTGGTTGATTTCCCACAACCAGAAGGACCAACGAAAACGATGAATTCACGGTCTTTGATTTCCAAGTTAAAGTCTGTTACTGCATAATTTTCTGCATTATCATATTTTTTATAGATATGTTTTAATGCCATTTCTACCATAATAAAATCCCTCTTTCTTTTTTCTTCTATATTTACTATAAATGAAATCGTTATCGAAATTCAATGATAAACGTGCACAAAAAATAAGGGTTTTCTTGTGCAAAGTGCCCACCCTATTAAAAATTACGGGTGGGCTTTTGAGATTTTATTTATGATTACAAAACTACTTATTTAAAGAATTCAACACTTCTTTTACAGCATAATATCCCATCTTTGGTCGACGATATTCATCTACAATTCCTTTATTATTACGACTTTTAGGACGCGTAATTGGCCAATTATAATCCCCTTCTTGAGAAACTCTCGTATCGCTAAACTGCCAAATGAAATAACCTGCTACCTGGGCATTTTCCAATTCTTTCAATAAGGTCGTTAACAACTGAGCTTGATATTCTTCACTCCATTTAACATTCATAACATCATGAAAGTTATAGATAGCACCACCACCAAATTCACTAATTATAATTGGTTTTTCTGCGATTTTCAGCGTATGCATACGATTTTGAATGATTTTTAAATAATCAGCTATGGTTAAATTTCCATACCACATAGGATAGCAATTAAATGAATAGATATCTATTTTGTTCAAAAATAAATCAGTGGAATGTTTGTCTGATGCATAGGTCACTAATCGTGTCTTATCTTTTTTTAGCTTATCTAAATGCTTCTGATAAACTGGGGCTGCCTTTATTTGATCTGAAGCTGCTTCATTCAAGCATCCCCAAATACCAATACTGGGGTGATTTTGGTGATTTTCAAGCATTTCGTCTATCACTGTCAAAGATTGTTCTATAAATAACGGATCTGTAATGGCTTCTAGTGACGCAATTCTAGCATGTCCTTCTTCCCAAACTAAAACGCCTTTTTCATCACATAAGTCTAAAAATCGTTCATCATTTGGATAATGTGCGGTTCTAACGGCATTTAGTCCTAGGTCTTGAATCATACGTAGGTCATTTTCCATTTCGGCTAAGGAAAGAGCTGCCCCATCTATTCCATGATCTTCGTGACGATTTATGCCTCGAATAAACAATGGCCTTTCATTTAGATATATTTGGCTTTTTTTAATAGATATTCTCCGAAAGCCAACACGATCAATAGAATCATCGATTGCGACATTCTCTTGATAGAGTTCACCTGTTAAAAAATATAAATTTGGTTGTTCCAAACTCCAAGAGGTAACCTCTAGTCCTGTTATATTTACCCTTACAATTTCTCGTTTCTTTTCTTTTAATTTCACAGATTTTTTGATTTTACGATTTGCTAAGGTTACTTCCAATATAACTTCTCTTGTTTCTGTCGATAGATTTTCTAAAACGACTTGGAGATTTGCCGACCATTCTTTTAATTTATATATAGAAGTAAAGGAAACTCTTTGGATAAAGACTTCAGAAAGTTCCTCTACAAAAACTGGACGAATAATTCCTCCATAAGTAAAATAATCATTAGGAACATGTAGCTTTGAATTTTCAGTAAAGCGATTATCTACAATAATCTCTAACTCATGTTTTCCTTTCACTTGATTTTCTAGTATAAATTCAAATGGAGTATAGGCGTTATAATGAGTTCCTATCTCATTTTTATCCCAAAATACCCTTGCTGTATGACTGATTCCTTTAAACAATAGTCTGATTGACCCTTCATGATTTAAGCTAACTGTAGTACGATAAGCTGCTAATCCACGATAATTCCGATAAGGTAAGGCCATCTCCCAACAAGCAGGTACCGTCATTGTATCTGTATAATAATCAGGCAATTTGTTTTCGGTCAATGTTTGAAATTCCCAAAGCCCGTCCAAACACTTTTGTTGGCGAACTTCGTGAGTATTAAACAAGCGTTCCATTTCTCTTGTCCTTTCTATTTTATTTTTATCTGACAAACAATAGGCAGCTTAGAATTAATTCTTTGACATTTCACATGTAACCCTTCTTTATCTACCTGCCAATGACATTCCTCATTTTCAGTCCCTAAAATATGAACCTCTTCAATAATTCCATGAAACTCTGGTAAGTTCTGATCAGAGGATTTTTTTAAAGAACGTATCAATAAAGTTCCTTCTTTTGGCGGTTCCATCACTAGAGCATAAAGAAAATCTCCTCGTACTGTAAAACGAATATCTTCGGATGTATAATTGGTAGCTTGTGCTTCTTGAAATTGCCCTGAAACAAGTTTTGTCGGTCCTTCACCAACCTTGCGCCATGGTTTGCTATGATAAATTGCTTTACCATTTATTTCCAACCAATTTCCAATAGTTTCTAAGATATCACGATCTTTATCAGGAATTGAGCCATCGCCTTTAGGGCCGACATTTAATAAAAGATTCCCATTTTTGGCGACAACTTCAATTAAATTTTGAATAATTTCTTTTGGTTCCTTATAATCTAGTGTCGTTGTATAACACCACGAATTTCGAGCAATTGCTGTATCTGTCTGCCAATAAAAAGGTTGTGCGTCCGCAAACTTACCTCTTTCAATCTCCACAATTCCAGAACCAAACATCATCGCATCATGTTTATAACAAATACCAACTTTTTTGCCCCATTCATAACCACGATTATAATAATAAGCTGCTAATAATTGTAAAGGCTCTTTAAATGCGTCATGTTGAATCCACCAATCAAAATACAAGAGCTCTGGTTGATAATTATCAATCACTTCACAAGTTCGTAATAACCAATCGTCAATGAATTCTTGACTAGGGTAAGGTTGACTAACCAAGTCTTGATTATCAGGTTCCGGCATGGCCGGCCAGTAAAAATCACCTTTTTTGAGCGGTTCTTTAATATCACTTTCAAATTCTTTCCCATGTCCCATGAAAAACCAGTGTTCAGCACGATGGGATGATGTGCAAAAATGTAGTTTTTCTTTATCAAAAGCTTTTTTTAATTCTCCTAAAACATCTCTTTTAGGGCCCTTTTCATAAGCATTCCAATGGGATAATTCACTCTTGTACATTTGAAAACCATCATGATGTTCTGCTACAGGAAACACGTATTGTGCGCCGGCTTTTTTAAACAAATTTGCCCATTCTTGAGGATTAAAGTTTTCTGCAGTAAATAAAGGAATAAAATCCTTATATCCAAAATCCTTTTGTGAACCATATGTTTTCACATGGTGTTTAAACTCAGGACTATCTTGAATATACATGTTGCGTGAATACCATTCATTATTAAAAGCTGGTACGCTATATAAGCCCCAATGAATAAAAATACCGAATTTAGCTTGACTGAACCAATCAGGCATTTTAAAGTTTCCTAGTGACTCCCAATTCGCTGTGAACGGTCCTTCATTAGCAATCCTTTTGACTTCTTCTAAACTGTGCATATCGTTACGCCTCCTTTATTTCAGCAGCTTCTAACCATGTTTTTGCAATTAATAAATGTCCTGCTAAGGAGGGATGAACTCTGTCTGGTGCCAACACATAAGATGATTGATGCGCTAAAAATTCATCAAATTTTTCTTGCACATTTCCATAAGTAAGATTAAATTCTTTCGCTAATTTTTTGGCAACTAAACGATATTGATCAACTTCTTGTCGGAAAGGATCGTTGGTACGAGCCTCTATCATAAATGGAGATAACAAAATAATTCCTTTGACATGAGGTAACGTTTGTTCAATCAATTGACGATAAACGGCTTCAAATGTTTGTAAATCAACCATTTCTTCTTGGCAAAAAACGCCGTCATAATGACGCCAAACATCATTTACACCAATCATTATTGTTACCCAATCCGGATGGAATTCTAAAACGTCTTTTTGCCAACGTTCTTTTAATTTAATAATTGTATCTCCTGACACACCACGATTAACAATCATTAATTCTTTTTCTGGCAATAAGGCTGTAGTATAGGCATTGATTAGATTTACATAGCCATCGCCCCAAGAAGACCAACCCGCAGGAACCGCTTGGTAATTTCGGTTGCAGTCTGTAATCGAGTCTCCCATAAATAAAATTCGATCATTTTTCTCAAATAACATTTTTTACCCTCCAAGAAAGGCTTGGATACTATAGGTACCCAAGCCAATGTTCTAATTTATTAATCTCCAAATTCTTTTGCAACTTCTACGCGTTGTTCATTTTGATCTTTGGCATTATTCATATCAAACTCTAAAACTTTTTGATAACCCAACCCCTCTGCTGTTTCTTGCATTTCTTTTAGTAAACTATTAAATTCATTTTCATCTTTGGCAAAAACCATTTTCCATGAATATTCAATGATTGTGGATTTACACTGATTTCTCAAAGTTGATAATTCAGAACCATCTTCGGGTGCAACATAACTAGCACCTGGAGCCACTGCCAACTGATCATTATCTTCCAAAAATTCCATCGTCGTTTTTGCACCACCCATATGTTCAGACCAATCATCTTGAACGGTATTGCTTGTTTCTGCTAGAACGCTATCCCACATGGTGTAATCATACGGCGCATTGGTTTCTGGATTAATATCTACTGGTAAAATTGTACTGATATTTAATTGATTATAGCCATCCTTATAGGCTCCTGAACCATATTCTTCTGGAACTTCTACACTTCCACCATCAAGTAAAGCTTTCTTACCAAAGTCTGTCATAACAGGTTTGTCATCTTTGATTTCCCAAGTGAGGCCTTCAGGTCCGGAGCTAGCGGTCGCTGCTCCTTCTGGGGAGTACAACCAATCAATAAATTCAGCAATGCGCTCTGGATCTTCAGCATTGGAACCAATCCCGATAAATGTAGCTCCTCCATAAACTTCGGCACCATAAGAAAATATTTTTTGACCTTCAATAGGAACCATCATAAATCCTTTACCATCATTCAAATTAGTTGTTGTATTGAAAGCTGACTGTCCTAACCATGGCCACCAAGAAAATAAAACTTGGCCATTTTGTACTTTAGAAAATAAAGTATCATAGTTTTGTGTGGTCGACTCTGGATCAACCATTCCTTTTTGATTGGCATCAAAGTAAATCTTCAAAGAACGAATATACTCCGAATCATCGTCAAGAATACTTTGATAATCCGAACCATCAGCTTTGGCTAAAACAAAACCAAGTTCATCATATCCATAAAAGCAAGACATTTGTTTTCCTGCATTCATCATGTTTCCATCCCAATCACTGAAAAGTGAAAAGGCATAAACTTTTTTACCATTATCTGTTTGTGGATGATCTTGTTGCATTTTTTCAAGGACTGGTAACAAATCTTCTAATTCTTTAATTTCTGGATATCCTTGTTCTTTATAAAGATCCCAGCGAAGATAAGCGCCAAAGGTTGGATCTAAAGCTTCTGAAGGTGTCGTTGCTGACAAGGTCGAAACCCCTGTTGGAAATCCAAAGATTCCTTCTTGATCTTCATTCACTTTCTCCACTGCTTCATCAAATTTAGCAATATTTTTCATGTCTTTATAATAATCACTCGCATCTAAAAGTAACCCAGCTTCCACAAGTTCATCATAACGTTCGCCTTGACCTGTGATGATTAAATCACCTAAATCGCCCGCAGACGTTCTGGTTTGATATAAAGTATCCCCATTTCCTGCAACGTTTGGCGCAATGAGATTCATTTCTATATTAAACTTATCTTTAACGACTTCAGCAAACCATCCTTCTGACATCCCCATATTATTGGCTAGATCATCAAAGACATCGATTGTAAGGGTCTTCTCATACTTTCCATCCGCATTTTTTCCTGAGCTAGAGGCCTCTTTACTACCACTATCTCCACATGCTGCCAATGATCCTAACAACCCCACACTCAAAAGCCCTAGTGAAACATATTTACTTAATTTCTTCATCGTTTCTTGCCTTCTTTCTTATTTTTTACTTCTTTTGAAAACCTTCAATCACAAATTTATCCTTTGACTGCGCCTAACATAATTCCTTTAACAAAGTGCTTTTGAAACATTGGATAAATAAACATAATTGGTAAAACAACAATGACTGAAACAGTCATCTGTATCGATGTGGGCGTTTGTGCCGTTGCGACAGAAGCAATATTTGACAAAGATCCCGTTGTATTTCGTACCATTTGTGCCAAAGAGTTTGCTTGATTAATATAGGTATAAAGTAAGTATTGTAGCGAATATAATTTTTCATCGGTAATATAAATTAAAGTATCTTGGAAAGAATTCCATTGGCCGACTGCCGAAAAAATCGCAATAGTTGCCAGGATTGGTGTACAGTTTGGTAAAATCACCTTGAAAAATACTTGTAAAATTCCAGCGCCATCCATTTCAGCTGCTTCTTGTAATGATCTTGGAATAGATTCAATGTAGGTCTTTACCAAAATAATGTTAAATGGTTGCACAATGGCAGGTAAGATATATACCCAAAAACTGTTTGTTAGACCTAAAGTTTTCATGGTGATAAAAGCTGGAATTAACCCTGCACTAAAATACATCGTTACCACAATAAAACGATACCAGAACTGCCGTTTCCACATTTTCTCTTGAGTAAACATAAATCCCAAAAAAGCTGAAGCCATTACCGTACTTGCGGTCCCAATCACCGTTCTAGCAATAGACACGATGGTAGCTTGTCCTAGCCCTTTTAGTTGAAATACTTGTTTATAATTTTCTAGATGTAATTCTTTTGGTAAAAAACGTACCTCACCTAATGCGCTTAACTCATTACTACTAATTGAGTTAATAATTAAATAATAGAAAGGATAGGCACAAATAATAGTAATGAGGAAGAAAAAGAAATAGTTAAAACAATTAAAAATAATGTCTTCTTTACTTTTCTTCATTTTTTTCTTTGATTTTTTCGTTTTTGTTGATAGTTCCACTTTTCATACTCCTCCTCTCCTAAATAATGGACGCACCTCGTATTTTTTTAGACGCTGTATTGACCACAACTAGTAAAATAACTGAAATTAAACTCTTCAACATACTGATGGCAGTTGCTAGTGATAAACTATTGCCACCTAACCCGATATTATATACATACAAATCAAGCACTTGAATATGGGCTTTATTAAAGGCATTTTGGAAAACAAAATACTGGTCCATACCATTATTTAACATATTGGATACAGACATCATTAACATGACAAGGTAAGTTGGCATCAGCGCTGGAAGTGTGATATGTCGCATCAATTGGAAACGGTTAGCCCCATCAATTCGTGCGGATTCATACAATTCAGGATCAATTCCTGAAATACCAGCCAAATACATGATTGCTCCCCAACCTAGACCTTTCCACAAGCCCCATAGACACATAACTAGCCATGTGTGATTATCACTATCTAAAAACTTGATAGGATTGGCAATAAAGCCCCAATCTTGTAAAAGACTATTGACTAAACCACTCGTGGAAAATAGACTAAACGCAATCATATAAACCAATACCCAACTGATAAAATTTGGTAAAGTTGTCAACGTTTGTACAATATTTTTAAACCATTTCGACTTGATTTCGTTCAAAAATATAGCAAAAAATACGGGTAATAACGATGTTGCAATCCCCAAAAAGCTCATTGCCAATGTATTTTTTAATACTTGTACGATTTGTTGCACTTGCGTTGGACTAGAAACTAACATCTTAAACCAATACAAGCCGACAAATTTACTTCTGGAAAGTCCTAATGCTGGCTTATAATCAAATAATGAATAAATCCACCCATGTAAAGGAAAATAAGCGAATAGAAATACTAAAATCAAAAAAGGAAGAACACATAAAAACATGACCTTTCCCTCCCTAGTTGACCAGCCTCCTTTTTTTGCTTTTTGTGCTTTGGCTTTCATTTCAAACACCCTTTCTATTTTTATAGCAATACTATTTAACGATGTAACCGTTTCAATAGTTATATCTTAGCATTGACATGCTTTTTATGGCACCCTACAAAATAGACATTCATCGGTAAATTTTAGACATCTTTTTTATCCAACTAAGAGAAAGGCTTGCTATAAAAGGATTTTAACTAATTTCCATTTTTTGATAAGGGTTTCAAAAAGATGTTTTTCAGTATAAAATGAACTTATAAAACCAGAAAGGAATTTTCCTATGAAATTCAATCCTCAGAGTCAGTTGTTTAAAGCTATTACTGAAATATCTCAATTTATTATTTTAAATTTTTGTTACCTCCTTTGTTGTTTGCCCATTATTACAATTGGTGTTGCTACTTCTTCTTTGTTTGAAGTTTGTTTACACTATGCTGATGATGAACGTGGCTATTTAATCAAAGACTTTTTTATGGCTTTAAAGAATAATTTAAAAAAAGGAACAGCCGCTTTTCTTTTATTCTTAGCCCCTATCTTTCTCTTAGCTTATAGCGGTATTTTTTGGATTTCTCATCATGCCTGGCTTACTACTTTAATTGGAATATTGGTCCTTTTTCTTTCACTTTATTTAGTCATTTCCATGCTTTACAGTTTTGCATTAATCGGTCGCTTCAAAACAAACCTTTTGCAAACAATCAAAAATGCTTTGTTATTACCCGCAACCGAGCCATTACGTTCATTTTTTCTATTATTACTTCCAATAACGTTTACCTGTTTAGTGCTTTTATTTCCACCTCTAAAGTTTACCTTAGTCTTATTCGGATTTTCTTTTTGCGCGTATTGTAGTTCTTTTCTATTTTTAACTATCTTTAAACGTCACGCTTGAAATGAGGAAAGCAATGAAAACTATACTATTTCGTCAATTAAATCGCGTTACCATTCGTAAACAATTATTTATTGTTTACATACCAACTATTTTTCTTTCGACCATCATTATTGGCTTATTTTTAGTTTATGATTCGACTACTCAGCTTAAAAACAATTACGAACATCTATCAGAATTAAATGCCCAACGTGTAAAATCAGTCCTATATGACACAACAAGTACTCTTTATAATACTGCCAACCAGCTTTCGATTGACACCCAGTTACGACAGCTATTAACCAATGAATTTTCTCAAGACAGTCAAGCAATAGAGGCGATCAATGATTATAAACAACTACATAGTATTCGCCAATTTCAACCAGCTATTGCAAAGGTACGTATATATTCCACGAATCAAACACTACCCAATTATAAAGACTTTGTTCAAGCTAATGCACTGGTTCAAAAAACGGATTGGTTTCAAAAAGCCATTTCTCAACCGGATGCCTTTTTAATGACCATTAACGATGAAAAATCACTTAATTATTTAGCTTTATATAAAGAATTACCTTTGCCTCGTTCCCAGGAAAAAGCTATTGTAGAATTGATACTAGATTACAATTATCTCAGTAATCGCATTCGTAACAGTTCTTATATTGTTCAATTACAATTAAATGATGACCAATTATTTTATCATGACCAGATTCAACAGTTGGGTATGGACTCAAGTTTTATAGACATGGACAAAAATACCACTAGCTTTCAAAAGAAAGATGGTCAACAACTTTTGGTTGCTAGTAATCGTTTAAAAATGAATAATCAACAAGATATCATTCACATCTACTCGACTGACCCATCTGCTTATCAAAATTTACAAAGTAATCTTGTGAAATGGACAATGATTGTTTTAATCAGCTTAATTTCTACTTTTATCATTATCAGTCTATTTGCCCGCTTCTTTACAAATAGAATTCGAACCCTGCAACTAGCCGTTTATCATGCTTCAATTGAAAACTATGATTTTTTTCAAAATATTAGTGGTGAGGATGAAATTTCGCAAATTTCTCTGGATTTTCATAAGATAATCCAACATATCAAATATAAAGAAGAAGAAATTTATCAAGCCCGTTTATCTAAACAAGAATTGTTAAACCAGCAACAACAAATGGAATTCAATTTATTGGCTAGTCAAATCAATCCACATTTTCTTTTCAACACTTTAGAGACGATTCGAATGATGGCCATTCGAAACGGAAATACTGATGTCGCTTATGCTATAAAATTATTAGCTAAATCAATGCGCTATACTTTAGAAGTCCACGGAACAGAGCTTACGAGTTTAAAAAAAGAAATAGATGCTGTCCATGTCTACGTTAAAATCCAACGCATGCGTTTTGGTGATCGTGTAAATTTTTCAGTCCAAATTTCTAATGAAATCAACCAAGACGAAACGATGTTATTACCTCTTTTGATTCAACCACTCGTTGAAAATGCTATTTCACATGGATTAGAAGGATTAATGACTGATGGTCACATTCGACTGACGGTCTCAAAAGACCAAGGAGACTTGTTAATCACCGTTCAAGATGACGGTGTGGGGATAACTGAAGAGAAACTTCAAGAACTACAAGAAAAAATTCAACATTCTTCCCATCGTTCTACAAAAAATATCGGTTTAGCAAATGTTAATTATCGTGTAAAAATGTTTTACGGATCTGGCTACGGGCTAACAATAAGCAGTGTAAGAAACCAAGGAACACTCGTACAATTAAAAATTCGTCCCTATGACCCTATTGAAAGAACATAAACATCGTCATTCACAAGGGCCATATCTACAAAGATTATTCCTTCATTTTCACCTCTCATACATCTCAAAAAGGACTCAGAATTTTTTCTGAGTCCTTTTCTAACAACTAGTCACAATTTTCTTCCGCGTGGTATAGCCTTCGTCGGAAAATTAAGTCATGAATGATAACAACTACTAGTTACTAAATGTCAAAGTTTCCTTTTGTTACTTGAACTTTTTTTGTTGTTTTACTATCATGAAAAATAATTGTTGCTTCATCAATACCTGTGATTGAAACATGATAATGATTTTTTGAATAACTAATTTCAACATTCCCCTGTTTTTGACCGGCAACGTCATATATTGTTGCTGAAGCTTCATCTGTAACTTCAAAAGCATGAATTATCGGATGATCATTATAGTCATATTCTGCATGCTGATCTTCTTTCCCTTCAATAATGATAGCATTTGGACGAACTAACAGCGGCAAATGGAAATAATCATAATTTTCTTGATAATACTGTCCTGATTCATACTTTTTATCTGTTAGATAGTCGGTCCAAGCGCCCTTTGTTTTGGGAATATAGAAAGAACCTTTTCCGTCTTCGTTGAAAATAGGAGCTACTAATAGATTCTCACCTAACATATATTGTTGATCTAAGGTATGCGTCATTTGATCTTCTGGAAATTCTAAAACCATTGCTCGCATCATAGGAATTCCTGTTTTTGCTGTAATAACTGATTGGGCTTGCAGATATGGCATCAAGGATAATTTTAATTTAGTAAACGTCCGCGATACATCGACTGCTTCTTCTCCATATATCCATGGAACTTTATATTGCCAACTGCCATGGTAACGGCTATGAGAAGATAACAAGCCAAATTGGGTCCAACGTTTATATAAATCCGGTGTTGCTTCTGCTTCAAACCCAGAAATATCATGACTCCAATAGCCAAAACCAGCAAAACCAATAGATAAGCCGGCTCGCAATGTTTCTGCCATTGAAGGATAATCAGAAGTACTATCGCCGCCCCAATGTACGGGCATTTTTTGAGAACCCACAGTCGCAGCACGGGCAAAGACAACTGCTTCTTTTTCGCCTTTCACTTCTTTCAATAAATCAAAAACAACTTGGTTATAAAGATAGGCATAGTAATTATGCATTTTATGTGGATCTGAGCCATCAAAATATACAGCATCTAATGGGATACGTTCCCCAAAGTCTGTCTTAAAACAATCGACTCCCATATCCAGCAATTGTCGTAAATAATCAGTATACCAAGCCACTGCTTTGGGATTCGTAAAGTCGACAATTGCCATCCCCGCTTGCCATTTATCCCATTGCCAAACATCGCCATTTTCTTGCTTAATGAAATAACCATTGGCCATTCCTTCCTCAAAAAGAGGGGATTTCTGTCCAATATAGGGATTGATCCAAACACAAATTTTTAAGCCTTTCTCTTTTAAACGTTGTAACATTTTCTCAGGTTCCGGAAAAGTACGTTCATCCCAAACAAAATTACACCACTCATATTCTTTCATCCACAAACAATCAAAATGGAATACTTCAAGTGGGATATCTCGTTCTTGCATGCCATCAACAAAAGAAGTCACGGTCTCTTCATTATAATCAGTTAAAAAAGAAGTGCTCAACCACAGACCAAAGGACCATGCTGGTGGCATTGTCGGTTTTCCAGTTAAATCAGTATACTTCTGAATAACTTGCTTCATATCATCTCCAGCAATCACGTAGTATTGCATCGATTGACCAGGATTACTAAATTGTACTTTTGATACTTTTTCACTGCCAATTTCAAATTCCACTTGATCTGGTGAATCGACAAATACGCCATAATTGTTACTACTTACATAAAAAGGAATATTTTTATAGGATTGCTCAGTCCCTGTCCCGCCATCTTGATTTGTAATGGCAACACTTTGGCCATTTTTGACAAAGCTTGTAAAGCGTTCCCCTAGGCCATAGATCGTTTCACCTACCCCAATATTTAATTGATCACTAATATGTGTTTGACCATTTGGATCAATAACGACCGCCTTGCTACGAGGAGAACTTGAAGCAATCACTTTGTCTTTATATGAAAAAGTTAGTGCTATATTTTCACCCTTTGTTATTTCAAGCAATAAGTCGCCAGTTTTATATCGAAAACTGTTGGCTTCTTCCATGATCTCAGGAGTGATTTCAACAGTATTCAATTTAAAATTCGGTGTTTTAGGCAACGTTCCTTTGTAATTATACAATTTTATACCAACAATATCCTTTTGCGGTGTCGTTACCTCCATTGTTAATAACCCACCATCTAAAGTAGCTCCTTTATTACTGATATAACTATAGGGCATGTATAAAATCAGACGATCCTGCATTTGTCTACTATCATAGACATGTACTGCAAATTTTACATCATAGCCCTCTTTAAATAACCAACCTCCATCAGAATACTTCATTTCATTTCTCCTTTCCGTTGTTTAATCGTTTCAAACGCTCCGATTAATCCCGCATCATTATGATAAAAACAAGTAGCAATGGGCACTTCAAAGTCTTTCCAATGGGGATTTTTTGATAGTGATTGCTCAATTAAAGGAAGTAATTTTTCATTTTGACTCACACCGCCTCCTAATAAAATTTTTTGCGGATCAAAACTCACAGTCAAATTAAAAATCAACAAGGCAACATAGTCTGCCCATTCATGTATAATCATTTGGCTTGTTGCATCTTCTTGTTCAAAAATCATTTCACCTGAAAGAACAGTCGCAAGAGGAATTTCCTTTTTTTCACGATAACTATCAATCAATGCCTTTGTTGAAGCAAGATCGTGTAACGTTGTGTAGCCGTGATTTTTAAAATCAACGACCATCATGCCGAATTCTCCTCCTCGAAAATGAGCCCCTTCAATCACTTGATTTTTTGTTACGATTGCCCCTCCCACACCCGTTCCTAATGTGATTAAAACAAAAGAATGTAGTCCACAAGCTTCTCCAGAACTTTTCTCTGCCAAAGCTGCACAGTTTGCATCATTTTCTATATAGATCGGACAAGTGATTGATAAACGTTGCGTCAACTCTTGACATATATTATGTCCATGTAAAGGCAAAATTGCTCCAGCTTGCTCAGCAATACCTGTATATGGATCAATAAATCCTGGAAAGCTCAGGCTAATAGCCAAAATATCGTACAAATCTTGATTTTTCTCAATCAATTCAATAATAGGAGCAAAAAAAGCATCAATTGATAAAACAGAAGTGGAAAATTTTCCTTTTTTTAACCATTCTTGACTCTTTGAAAAAAAAGCATACTTAGTAAATGTTCCACCAATATCTAAACATAAATAAGCTTGCTTCATATTCGTCCTCCTTAATCGCTTACATTTATTTACGTTTAATTATACGCAACAATTCTCTTTTTCGTCTACTGTGAATACTAGACTTCTTTACAGTAAAAAACAGTGTTTTCAATAATTTTAGCTAGTCTTATTGCGATATTCATTCGGAGAAAGTTTATAATAATGCTTGAACTTTTTATAAAAATAATCAACATTACTATAACCAACCTTATCCGCTACTTCATAGACCATTAAATTTGAATTTACAAGGATTTCTGTGGCCTTCTGCATGCGAATTTTATCCAAAAAATTAAGGTAAGAATAGCCGGTTTCTTTACGAAATTTTTTCCCTAAATAAGAGCTATTATAATTGAAATGTTCGGCAATATTTTTTAAAGTTAACTCTTCCTTATAATTTTTTTTGGTATAGCGAATCACTTCTTCGATGATGTTATTATTATTCAATTCTTGTGCCAAAAATTCACTTATCTTTATTATTTTTTCCCATACCAAATCTTTTAAAACGAAAATATTTTGTGTTAAATAAACCTCTTGATGGAATTGAGTAAAATCAAAGGGAAAATTGACTGCCATTTTTTCTTGAATATGATATATCAATTGATGGATATCATAATCTACTTGCCACTTGATTTCACTTTCTAAAGCTAAATCATGATAAAAAGAAGCAAAATATCGTTCAAAACTACTTTGGATGTTCTTATTTTCCATAATAGATGTTCCAATTTCTTGAATAGGTTCTATGGTTGAAGATTGTTTCTGATTATCTTTCTCAATTGATTTTTGTGAAATCAACTGATTAGGAAATAAAAATAGCAAACGACTTAATGTCTGAATATCAATCATTAATGGTTTTATAGTATGCCTACCCTCCATACACCGTGAGGAAATAATTTCAGTATTTGGAAAAAATTTAATGCATTTACGCTCAATTTTTTTCTGATCCATCCAATGATTACTTAAAAGCAAAATATATTGATAGTGTTCATGAAAAAGAATTGTTGAGGTAAACCCCATCTCTTCGAACGTTTCCTTCAAATCATTTAACTCCAGTTCTTCTCCAAACCGTAAGGCCTTAATGTATGTAAATTCATTGATTCCTGTATCATCTGCGCCAAATAATTTGTCAATCCATTGTAAGTGATGTTCATGCAATAAACTTTGGGTATCTTTTTCATTCAAATTTTCCAAAATTTCAATAAGCTCATCTTCATCGATTGGTTTCAATAAATAAGAAGACGCACCTAAAGAGACCGCCTTTTGTGCGTAGGAGAAATCGGAATATCCTGATAAAAAGATGGTATGAAAAGATAGTCCTTGATTGTATGCTTGTTGAACCATTTCTAACCCATCTTGGCTAGGCATACGGATATCAGTCACTACAACATCTGGCTGTTTTTGTTGAATTAGCTCATAACCAGTTTTCCCATTACTAGCCGTTCCTACAACATCATACCCATACTTTTTCCAATTAATCAATAACGGCAAGCCTTCTCTTATTGATTCTTCATCGTCTATAATCACTACTTCTCGCATCATTTCACCTTCTTCTTGGCTATTATAACATGGTCAAAGAAATCTATTCCTTTGACCATGTTTTTTATTATTCTTCTTCTTGTAAAGAAGTCCCGTTTGTTTCTATCACCTTTTTGTACCAATAAAAACTATCTTTAGGAATACGAGCCAATTCTTTTTCCTCTTGATTATTGCGATCAACATAAACGAAACCATATCGTTTTTTATAGCCATTCAACCAACTCAATAAATCAGTGAAGGACCACGCACAATAACCGATAACTTCTACGCCATCTGTAATAGCTTTTTGCATTTCTAACAAATGTTTTTTTAAATAATCGATACGATAAGGATCGTGAATAACCTGGCCGTCGATAAGCTCATCAAAGGCACCTAACCCATTTTCAGTAACAAAAACAGGTAAATCATATTCAGCTTGAACGCGTCGTAAAGTAATCCTAAAACCAACAGGATCTATCTCCCATCCCCATTCTGTTTTCTTCAGATAAGGATTGGAACTATTTTCAAACATCATTTCTTCTGGTGCTGTTTCATTTTTCTCTGCTTGCATCAAATAAGGATCTACTTTGGAAAAAGATTTATCGCTTCTTTTCCCTGTCTCAAAATGATTTTGCTTAGCCGTACCACCATGATAATAATTTATACCTAAAAAGTCTGGTTTTCCTTGTGCCAAAGTTTTTTTATCTTCAGAAGTAATTTCGAAAGCTAGATCATTTTTTTCAAGTTGCTTTAACATAAATTTGGGGTATTTCCCTTTACAATATACATCCAACCAAAAACGATTATTAAACATATCTCCATTATCTGCTGCCAACACATCTTCTGGGTCACAGCTATAACTATACATCGGACCATAACCAAAACTTGGTCCAATCATTCCAGTCGGTACTAATTCATGGAACAACTTCACAGCTTTAGCATTAGCCAAATTAACAATATGATTGGCTGCATACATTCGTTTTAGATCTGTTATTGCCGGTGGATGTCCAGCCCAACGATAGCCTAACGGAATAAAGACGTTTTGTTCATTCATCGTGATCCAATAATGAACTTTTTTACCAAAGCGTTCAAATAACACACGACAATATTCAACAAAAGCATCTGCCGTTTGTCGACTTTCCCAGCCTTTGTAACGGTCTTGCAAGGCTTGTGGTAAATCCCAATGGTAAAGCGTCAATACTGGCTCGATATCATTTTCTAACAACTCATCAATCAAATTTTCATAAAATTCAAGTCCTTTTTCGTTTACTTCCCCCTCTCCTTTAGGCAGAATACGTGACCAAGCTACACTAAATCGATAAGCTTTAAGTCCCATTTCTTTCATCAATTTAACATCTTCCTTGTAGCGATTGTAATGATCGACAGCAACTTTTCCATCGGTCTCTTCAAACGTGTTTCCTTTTATTTGTGAATATGCATCCCAAATTGAAGGGCCTTTACCATCAGAATCCCAAGCACCTTCTACTTGGTAGGCTGCTGAGGCCGCTCCCCACAAAAAATCTTTCGGAAAAGGATCTAAAGTCCTATGAAACATATTTTCCCTCCTAATCGTTATAAAAAACGAGTCAATCATTACTGATCGACTCGTTTTTTAAGTGTTTTCTTACACCAAATAATCGTTCAAACAGTTTTTGATGTATTCTAAATGACTGGATTCTAATTGAACATCATCATGTGCTAAAGCATATTCGGTTAAAGACTCTAGGTTCACTTCATTATCGACAATCTTTTTACCAATACCTTCGTTAAAGGTTGCATAGCGTTTTTCTTTGATATCATCAAAGAAATGTTCTTCTTTTAATTTAGCCGCTGCCTTTAAGCCACGTGCATAGGTATCCATGCCGGCAATATGAGCTAATAATAGATCTTCCATCTCAAAAGAAGAGCGACGAACTTTGGCATCAAAGTTGATACCACCTGGCGCAATTCCACCATTTTCTAAGACTTCATACATAGCAAGCGTTGTGTCAAAAATATTCGTAGGAAACTCATCGGTATCCCAGCCTAACAACACATCGCCTTGGTTGGCATCCATGGAACCTAAGGCATCATACTGACGGGCAACATTTAATTCATGTTCAAAAGTATGGCCAGCTAAAGTAGCATGGTTGGCTTCTAGATTTAATTTAAAGTCCCCTTCTAAACCGTATTTTTGAATGAAAGCCATCGCTGTAGCTGCATCAAAATCATATTGATGTTTAGTCGGTTCTTTTGGTTTTGGTTCTAATAAGAATTGTGGTTTATGTCCGATTTTTTCACCATAAGCGATAGCCATTTTGAACATACGCGCAATATTATCTTGTTCAAATCCCATGTTGGTATTTAACAAGGATTCATACCCTTCACGGCCACCCCAGAAGACATAATTCTCGCCTCCTAATTTTTTAGAAAGGTCCAAACCTTTTTTGATTTGTGCAGCTGCATAAGCAAATACATCCGCATTATTCGTTGAAGCTGCTCCATTTGTAAAGCGCGGGTGAGAGAACATATTGGCTGTATTCCATAGTAATTTGATGCCTGTTTGGTCCATTTTTTCTTTGATCAAGTCAGTAATTTCATCCAAGTTATCGTAAAATTCTTGCAAGGAATCCCCTTGAGGAGCAATATCAACATCATGGAAGCAGAAATATTCAGCGCCTAATTTTTGGCAAATTTCAAAGAAAGCTTCCACGCGATTTTTCGCTGTTTCCATAGGTGTTTTCCCAAACCAAGTCCGTTGATTGATAGGATCACCAAATGGATCAGAACCATCTTGGGTCATGGTATGCCAATAAGCAATGGCAAAACGCAAATGATCTTTCATCTTTTTCCCCATTACTTCTTCTTCGGCATTGTAATGACGAAAAGCAAACATATTTTTTGTTTCAGGTCCTTCATAATTAATTTTTTCTACTTCTGGAAAATAACTCATAACATTTCCTCCTAATTTTTAATCAGACAAACTTTGCAAGGCATGGCAAAGTTCGGCTGTCTGTGAATACACTTTTTGATACAAGGGATAAATCTTTTCATATTGACGCACGTTTTCTGGAATAGGTTGAATATTTTTGGCATAATGAACAAATTGATCCACACAAGATGTAAAATCACTGAATAAACCACTACCAACTGCGGCCAACATCGCCGCTCCCATCCCTGGTCCTTGTTCTGTTTCTAAAACTAGCATTTCAGCATTGAAAATATCGGCTTGCATCTGTAGCCATTCTTTATTTTTTGCCCCGCCGCCAACGGATACGATTTGTTTAAATTCACGATTGGCTGTTTCTTTCATGATCTGTTGAGAATCTTTTAATGAGAAAGTGATTCCTTCTAAAACAGCACGACTAAAGTGATCTAGGCGGTGATGGGTATCAATGCCAATAAAGCTCGAACGAATCTGACTATCTTTATATGGAATTCGTTCGCCCACCAGATAAGGTGTAAATAAAAGGCCATCTGCTCCAGGTTTGATTTTTCCAATATTTTGTAGTAATTCAGAGAAATCCTTGTCAGGCGCAAAGGTATCTCGAAACCAGCTCAACGAATTCCCAGCTGCTAAGGTAACACCCATGGAGTAAACTTCCTTGGTGACTGTATGGCAGAAAACATGCAGTTCTCCTTTATAGTCGATATTTCTTTCGGACTCGTATGATAAAAAGACCCCACTGGTTCCAAACGAAGCCATCGCCACGCCTTCCTTAATAATCCCTGCTCCCAAAGCGGCACAGGCGTTATCAGCACCACCAGCAAATACTTTGATAGGTTGCTCAAATCCATATCTTTTTTGTAAGTCATTAGATAAAACACCTACTTCAGCCGCTGAATCAAAAATCGGTGGCAAGATTTCTTTGGGAATTGAAAACTCCGATAAAATTTCTTCTGACCATTGGTTCTTTGTTAAATCAAGTAATAGCGTTCCCGCAGCATCCGAAAAATCTGTGGAAAAATTTCCTGTCAACCAGTAGGCTAAATAATCCTTTGGTAACATCAAATGACGAACTTTCGCCCAATTTTCTGGTTCATTTTCTTGTAACCACAAAATTTTAGGTAAGGTAAAGCCTTCTTGTGCAATATTTTTAGTAATAGCGACTAAGCGATCGCCAAAGCGAGACATGATTTCTTGACACTGCTTGGTTGTTCGGACATCATTCCACAAAATAGCCGGACGGATCACTTGTTTCTCTTGGTCTAAAATAACTAAACTATGCATCTGCCCAGAAAAACTAATGCCAACAAGTTCTTTTTTTATTTCTGGAAAATCAAGCACCAACTGGTTAAGAACCGTATCAGCCGATTGAATCCAATCATCGGGATTTTGCTCACTAAAACCAGGTTTAGGACTTGCTAACGGATGATCCGCTATTGCTTCTCCCACAAGCTTGCCAGTTTCATTAAACAGAAGTCCCTTCAAAGAACTTGTCCCTAAATCTAATCCTAATACATAAGCCATTACACACCTCCTAAGTTAATTAGTTTTGTAAACCAACTAATTTGATTATAAAACAGAAGAAAATAGTTGTCAAACGTTTTCAAAAAATTTTCCCTTTTTAAAAATTAAATACGATGCAATTAAAAAACGTATGTAAACAAAGAGCTTGCCATGCATCTTATTT
This sequence comes from Candidatus Tetragenococcus pullicola, assembly GCA_019115705.1. Classification (GTDB taxonomy): domain Bacteria; phylum Bacillota; class Bacilli; order Lactobacillales; family Enterococcaceae; genus Tetragenococcus; species Tetragenococcus pullicola. Next base: position 20,905 of record DXDB01000201.1, read on the forward strand.
ACAAGTAAACTTAAAAGAAAAGTAAGAAATAGGAGAAACAACATGGTTATAAACAAACTTGGCATCCGCGAACAAAACGAAGCGACTGTTTTGCAAGCGATTATTACACAAAAAAATATCAGTCGTATTCAAATATCGAAAAAAACTCATTTAAATAAAGCGTCCGTGTCACAAATCACAAAAAAATTAATCGATGATCATTTCATTTTTGAAGTGGGTAGCGGACATTCTACGACAAGTGGCGGTCGTAAACCTATTCAATTAGCCTTTAACGGAAAGTGTGGCGTGGCAGTTGCGTTTGACGTTGGTTATAACTATATAAAAAGCCGACTCGCTTACGTCGACGGCACACCCATCAATAGTATTTCTAAACAAAATTTAGAGCTTAATCAAGTCAATATCTGTCCTTTTTTACAAGAAATTCTAGATGAATTATTGCTTTTTCTCCCACAAACCTCTTATGGATTAACCGGAATAGGAATTGCCATTCATGGAATTGTAGAAAATAACCAGATGACTTTTACACCTTACTATGATTTAGTCGGCTTAGATTTTGTTACTTCTTTAGAAAAAGTATATGATGTCCCCGTTTTTCTTGAGAATGAAGCAAATTTAACCGGTCTAGGGGAATATTGCTTTGCTTCAACTCAGGAAAATTTGATCAGTATCAGTGTTCATAGTGGAATCGGAGCAGGAATCATCACAAATGGTCGTCTCCAAACTGGTCACCACGGGGCTTCCGGAGAAATTGGACATTCCATTCTTTTTCCTGATGGCAAAAAATGTCCTTGTGGCAATCATGGGTGCTTGGAACAATATGCTTCCAATAAAGTTTTGTTTGATAATTATGCAAAACAAGCCCACCTATCTTTTGTGAATTCTGACGTTTTTGCGGAAAAAGCAAACCAAAATGAAAAACTTGCAATACGTTTAGCACATGAAAATAGTCACTACCTAGCAATTGGCATTAATAATTTAACGACTTTGTTTGATCCAGAAACCATTTACATCAATAGCTCCGTCTATCGTAAAATTCCTTTCTTAGTCGGACAATTACAAGAACTTCTTAACAGTCGCTTTACCAAAGATGTCTTGATCACAAACAGTCAGCTTGGCGAAAACGCCACCCTGTACGGAGGAGTCGCCTTAGTTTCCAGCCAATTTTTGCATATTGAAAAGTTGAAATTTCCAGTAGACAAGACAAAGGCCATCTAAAAAGTTTAATGCTCCTATTTTGCAACAATAAAATCGATATTCCACTGGGGGATTCGCCCTATTCATCAGCCTAAGCCTTCTCCATTTATCGAAAGACATAATGAAATGTACTATTTTTTGAGAAAAATAGTACATTTTGCTTTTTGTTACCAGTAAATTGGATTCTTCCGTATCTTTACGCGCTAAAGATACAATACTTTGTCATTTCTCTGTATCTTTTCGGGTTAAAGATACAGTACTTTGTCATTTCTCTGTATCTTTTCGGGTTAAAGATACAATACTTTGTCATTTCTCTGTATCTTTACGGGTTAAAGATACAGTACTTTGCCTTTTCTCCGTATCTTTACGCGCTAAAGATACAATACTTTGTCATTCTTCTGGAGATTACCGTAAAGGATGGTTTAGTAAACGGATGGCATTTAAAATTACGACTAAAATACTTGCTTCATGGACAAACATACCGATTCCCATGCTGATCCAATTGCTAAACAGAACACTTAGCAATAAAAAGACGACAACACCTACTGCAATAAAAATATTTTGCTTCATATTTCTAGTGGTTGCCTTGGCTAAAGTTAAAGCTTGCACCAAACGATTAAATTCAGAATTCATCAAGACAATATCTGAAGTTTCAATGGCAACGTCGGTTCCGCTTCCCATTGCGATTCCTGTATTTGCGTTGGCAAGTGAAGGACTATCATTGACGCCATCACCAACAAATGTGACATTATGCCCTTTGTCTTGAGCTTTTTTAATAGCATTCGCTTTATCAGCTGGTAACATATTTCCATAAGCTTGGGTCATTTCTAATTGAGAGGCGACTATATCCACAGTGCCTTGATTATCACCAGATAAAAGCACTAAATTTTGAACTCCCAATTTTTTTAAGGCATTTAAATCTTCTTTCACGCCTTTTCGAATTTGGTCTTTGATTCCCATAATTAAGACAAGTTTTTGATTACGAGCCATTAAAACAATGGAGTTTCCTGTCTGTTCGAGTTGCTCGATTTTATTTAGTGTTGCTGTAGTCAATGGTATCTTTTGTGTCTGCATGAGATGTAAGTTACCCACGAAAATTTGTTGATGATTGATTCTTGCGCTGACGCCGCCACCTTTGATAGTTTTTGTTTCTGACACAAGTTTTCTCTTCTGATTCGGAAATTTGGAAAGAATCGCTTTGGCTAAAGGATGGTCACTTTCAGCTTCAATACTGACTAACTCGCTTAGTATTTCTTCTCTTATTTCTGATAAAAAAAGGACTTCCGAAACAGAGGGATTGCCTTGCGTTAGTGTACCAGTCTTATCAAAAATGATGGTGTCTGTTTTACCAAAGTTTTGGATGGTTTCACTTCCTTTTAATAAAATACCATGTTTGGCACCATTTCCAATTCCTGCAACGTTTGAAACGGGGATGCCAATGACCAAAGCTCCAGGACAACCTAACACAAGAATTGTTACCGCTAGTTTTACATCTTTGCTTACTATTCCCACAATGAGTCCTAATAGCAATACGGCAGGCGTATAATATTTCGAAAATTTATCAATGAAACGTTCGGCATCAGATTTTGAATCTTGTGCTTCTTCTACCAATTCAATAATTTTACCAAACGTGGTGTCCTCACCGACACGCTCGGCTTGGATTTGAAGGGTCCCATTTTCTAAAATTGTGCCCGCAGAAACTGTTGCACCTATCTTTTTTACAACTTCTTTGGATTCTCCGGTAATACTTGCTTCATTGGCATAGCCACTACCTTTTATGACCTGGCCATCCACAGGCATCTTATCACCTGTTTTAACTAATAAAATATCTCCTTTTTCAATGTCATCTACAGCAACAACCTCAAATTCTCCTGAACTATTTTTCCTTAAACTACTTTCTGGTGCCATGTCAGTCAACGATTTAATAGCTTTACGCGTCTTACTGATGGTTGCCTGCTCTAAAAAATGTCCAGCTAAAAATAGGAAAGTGACCACCGCTGCTTCTTCATAACTTTTTACAAAAAAAGCGCCTAAAACGGCAATGGTGACTAAAACATCGATACTGACTACCTTTATTTTTAAAGATTGGTAGGCTTGAACAAACACTGGTAGTAAGCCAAGAATTCCTGCTATAAATAAAGCTTTTCCAGCGAGGTTTCCGTGCGTAAGAAAAAAGTGATCCATCACAGCCAAAATGATCAAGAGACCATTTAAAATGGTAATCTCTTTTTTATGGTTTAATATAATCTTTTGCATCTTTTTCATCCTTTAAAAAAATATTCCAAAGAATGCCAAAAGCATCCTTTGGTAATTTATTCCTTCAGATAAGCAGTTTCTAATTCCGAAAGCATTTCATACGTTTTTTTCATCGTGGGACAGGCATCTTCAGGAATCGTATAGTTTTCTGTTAATTGATGGATTTTTTGATAGTACTCACTGACCTCCGTTTGTGGATCAACTTCTGTCTTTTGGTACATCTTTACAAATAAATCATGAATTTCAAATGTTTCGGGATGATGTTTACCATGGGCACGAGTAATAGCTAAAGTATACGTTTCAAGGGTTGGAAAATATTTCTCTTGTAGGGTTCGATAATCTGACATAATAATCCTCCTATTTATTTTACTTTTTTGCTGATAACTGGATAACCGATATTTTCAACTGCTTGTCCGATAATATCAACATCTGTCGTGGTTTCATCAAAATTCAATTTCAGCTTACTAGCATTAAATAATACCTTGACCGACTCTTTATCCACTCCAGTTACTTTTGTTGCCGCTGCCTCGATTTTTTGCATACAGGTAGGACAAGCCAATTCTTCCAGTTGAAATACTGCTTTTTTCATGATGTGTTCCTCCTCGTATAGATTGGAAAGTATCGTTAAGAAGATTGATACGTTCTCTTTATTACATCTACAGTATATAGAGAATCTCCTTAACAAAAATTGATGACAATCAAGTTTATTGGCTTTTTTCAAAAAATCAACAGAAAAAAAGCCTTGCTAAAAAGCAAGACCTTTTTATTGTACTGATTTTTTTAATAGCTGAAAAATAAAGTAGGGAGCCCCGATGATCGAAACAATGATGCCAGCAGCCATTTCTCCATTTGGCAACAATATTCGTCCCAATACATCACTATATAGCAAAATAAGCGTTCCTATCATGGCTGTCATTAAAATGGCTTGATTATTTTTACGCTGTAAGATTCCTTTAGCAATATGAGGGGCTATCAATCCGATAAAACTAATCGATCCGGCGACAGAGACACTGATTGCTGCTAAAATAATCGCACAACATAAGAAGAAAATTTGTTTTTTTCGTAGTGGCACCCCTAAACCAATTGCTTCTTCATCCCCTAATTCGATTACTTCCAAGTGTTTCCCTTGTAATAAAATGAACGGTAGGATGACAAAGATCCCCGGAGCAAGCATTCCGACATGTTTCCAAGTGGTTCCCCAAATGGTTCCTGAAAGCCATGCCGTTACAAAGCGATAACTATCGGTTGAAATTTGAACCGTCGCAAGTAGCGTTATCGCTGAAATTCCCGCATTCACAGCAACACCTGCTAACAATAAGCGATTGGAATCAAAGCGTTGTCTTTGTTTGCCACAAATATAAACTAAGATGGCTGCAATGAAACTTCCTAAACAAGCGATTATCGGTAAAAAACCAGTTGTCTGTTGATTCGAAAAAAAGCCAAGATATAACAAAACGAGTAAGCCTGCTCCGGAGTTAATTCCTAAAATTCCCGGATCGGCAAGATCATTATGTGTGATTGTTTGAAAAAGATACCCAGAAACAGCTAAACCGGCTCCGGCAAAAATCGACACAAACAAACGAGGCATTCGAAAATCATAGACGATCAATTGTTGTGCCGTTGTCCCTTGTCTCAAAAGAGCAGCAATTAGTTCCTTAATGGTCAAATTGTTTCTTCCAATTGCTAAACTAGCGAGAAAGCCCATGAAAAAAAGGAGCCAGAGAATGGTCCATATGCCTTTCTTTTTCAAATGTTTCCCCTCCTGATTTGCAAAAGTAATAATGGCACGCCAATGATTGTGACCAATACCCCCACTGGCGTTTCTAAAGGCGGCGCGATGAGTCGCGAACAAACATCGGCAACCACAAAGAAAAGCGCACCAAATACGGCAGAGGCCGGAATGACTAGCTTGTAATCATGGCCAACAAAAAAACGCACAATATGAGGAATAATCAAACCGAGAAAGCTGATTGTCCCTACCAAAGAAACCGCTGTTCCTGCTAAAAGCAATACACATAGTAAAGCTTTTTCACGAATTTTTTGCGGATTTTTCCCAAGTGAGATGGCCGTCTCATCGCCCATGCTCAATAAGCTGATTTCTCGGCTGTAAAAACAAGCCCCTAGAACCCCTAAAATAATGATAGGAAAAGCCAATTTGACTTGAGGCCCTGTCACATTTCCCGTACCACCAACGAGCCAAAAGGTAATGTCTTGGTTTAAGTTAAAAAAGAGACTGATACTTTGACTAATCGCAGTGAAAAAAGAACTAATGGCGGCTCCTAAAAGGACCATTCTTACCGATGAATGTGCGAAAATGACCCGATTTGAAGCCACGTAAATAATACTTAAGGCAATACCTGCTCCCACAAAAGAAGCGAGGATTGTCACACTAGGTCGTGGCGATGGCATAATCGCAAACACCAGGGCCAATCCCAACCCAGCCCCAGCATTAATGCCTAAAAGGCCTGAATCAGCAAGTGGATTGTTGGTCACCCCTTGCATCAAGGCACCTGAGACCGCAAAGGCAGCTCCTACTACCACAGAAGCCATTGTTCTGGGAATCCGTAATTGTCGAATCATTAATTGAATCGAGTTTTGAGCATCATAGTCATGGAAAGCTGCCACAACATCAGACCAACTGCTTTTAACCGCGCCATATTTCAAAGAGGCAAAAATAGCTAAAACCAAGAATAAACCACTTAAGATAAAAAACAATTTCTTCTTCATGGCAAATCCCTCACAAGGTCATAGGAAAGGATCATTGGCTTCTGATTTTTTTCTGATAAAATGATTTGAGGCCAAATATCAAATAACGTTTGCATGTTTTCTTTGGTAAAAACTTCATTAGAACTACCCTCTAAAATCACATTGCCTTCTTTCATCGCCAACACATGGTCTGAAAATTGAGCCGCATGATTTAAATCATGGATGGTTAATAAAATTGTTTTCCCTTGACGATTGATTTCTGTCAATAAATAAAGAATTTCTAGCTGATGGGCTGGATCCAAAAAGGAAATGGGTTCATCCAAAATTAAAACATCCGTATCTTGTGCCAAGGCCATGGCAATCCAGACTCGTTGCTGTTGCCCACCAGATAAAGTATCTAGCGCTCGTCTTTTTAACTTTGTCAATCCAGTCGCTTCAATGGCCCATTGGATTTTCTCATGATCTTCTTTTCTTAAGCCAGCAAAACCACTTTGATAAGGAAAACGACCATAGGAAACAATTTCTTCCACGCTTAGGCCAGGAACTTGACTTGTTTTTTGTGATAACAAGGCTATTTTTTTAGCAATTTCTTTTGTGTCCAAACGATTAATGGCTGTTTTATCTATGTATACATTGCCTTTATTAGGTTCTAAAATACGAGCGATTGTTTTCAACAGAGTTGTCTTACCACTTCCATTAGGACCAATCAAGCTCGTTATTTTCCCTTCAGGAATTTCAATTGTTATATCCTTTAAAACCATTTTATTCTCATAGCCACTCGTCAAATCAGCTGTTGTTAATTGTACCATTGTTTGTTCCTTTCTTTGATAATCATTCTCAATTATCGCTTTCTTTTCAGTTCCCGTCAACCGCTATCTGGGAAATTTCTTATAAGTTTTAAAAAACGAGTCCTAGTTACACTTTAGTGAGACATTGCCTTTTCTTTCTCACTTCAGAATGGAACATTTTTTAAGAAATTTAAAATAAAAATTTGATTGACATTTATCTTTTCATTCGTGATAATAGCAATTGAGAATAGTTATCAATTAAAAGGAGAAAAAATTCATGACAAAAAAAATAATTGCCGGTTTCGTTTCTTGCCTATCACTTCTATCATTAGCCGCCTGTGGTCAATCAACGACAGACGAGAAAACAAACGAATCAACAGCTCCAACAGAGGTACAAAAAGAACAAACACTTACCGATGCCCAAGGTCATGAGGTCACAATCCCTGCTAATCCGAAACGTATCATTGGTTCTTATCTAGAAGATTACCTGGTCGCACTTGATGAGATCCCTGTTGCCCAATGGACCGTCGGAAAAGGCTCTGTCCAAAAGTATTTACAAGAAGATTTAAAAGATATTCCTACGATTAATTATGACCTTCCTTACGAAGATGTATTAAGTTTTGAACCCGATTTACTTTTGATTGAATCAGATTCTGCGGTTGAAGGTGGAAAATACGCGGAATATGAAAAAATTGCGCCCACTTATGTCGTTAAAAATGGGACCGATATTTCTTGGCAAGAACGTTTAGAAGATATCGCCAAAGTGCTCCATAAAGAAGACCAAGCCAAACAAGTCGAAGCCGATTATCAACAGTTGATTGAAGAGACCAAAGAAAGCGAAGAAGAAAAAATAGCTGGAAAATCCGCAGCAGTCATTTGGGTCACCAACAATTCAGCCTTTATGGTTGCGGGCAATCGCTCCAGCGGTAAACTGATTTATGATGAATTAGGCTTTGAAATGCCTGAACTCACGAAACAAATTTCAGAAGATGCAACGGCTGACTTTTCGCAAGTATCTTTAGAAAGTTTATCACAATTAGATGCTGACTATCTAATTTTAGTGAATAGTGATGAAAAAGCCGAAATGTTTAGTGATCCACTTTGGGAAAATATTCCTGCAGTTAAAAATGATCAAGTCTTTGAATATGGACCCGATAAAAGCTGGTTATATAATGGACCAATTGCTTATACGAAAATGTTAGAAGATATCAAAGAAAGTTTACAATAACAAAAGGACCACCTAAGATATAAAACTTAGGTGGCTTTTTTATTATTTTTCAATCACTATCACTTATTTTTTATAGTTGCTATTTTGTCAAAAATTGATTTTGAAGTCATTAAATCCTGGGCAGCAATCCCTACCGTTTTAAAGAAAATGATTTCTTGGTCATTTTCACGACCACCAATTTCTTTGTTTAAGACTTGCCCAATATCGCCCTTAAACTTTTCATCGGTAATTTCTCCATTTTCTAACGGAATCAACAAGTCGCCCGCTTCTGCTAAAACGGCATCTTTTGAATCAAAATAAATTTTCGATGTTCGTTTTAAACAATCAACTGGTATTTCTTGCATATCTGGTTGATACGATCCCACACCAGATATAGTCGCACCCGCTTTTACCTTTTTCCCATCAAAAACAGGACGCTTAGATGGCGTGACTGTGATAATCAAATCCGCCTCACAAATTGCCTCGTCTGCTGATTCTACGGCCACAATTTTTGTCTGGTACTTCTTTAAGTTGTTTTTCATCGTGGTCACAAACGCTTTGGCACGATCAAAGTCTAAGTCCGACACGCGAACTTCTTTTAAGTCTCTAGCAATCAGCATGGCCTCTAGTTGAGTAGCTGCCTGTCCGCCTGTACCTATTACAGCTCCGATGTCACAATCTTTTTTAGCCAAAGTTTCAAAAGCAATCCCACTAGCCGCTCCTGTACGTAATTGGGTCACGTAATTACCATCAAGGATCCCATCTACAATACCGGTTTGGGTGTTCATGACTAATACTTGTGCATTGATTGTAGGTAGTCCTTTTTCAATATTTTCGGGAAACATATTGAGTACTTTCACACAAGAGACATCATAATCTTCACAGTAAGCAGGCATGCAAAGATAGGTTCCTGTCCCTGCTTCGTTTTTGATCTGCGTTCGTAAAGGAACCGTCACCTTTTTTTGCGAGAATAAGCGAAAAGCATCTCTCACGGCATTCATACAATCTTCCATGGTATAGTTCTTTTGAATTTCTTCTTTTGAAATAGTAAGCACACGAATCCTCCTTTTTTTATTATAAATAAAAGTGTTATTGGTTAATCTTCTCTTGCAGCGAATTTTTAGCGGTAGCCTATGAAAAAAGCCAGCCATGGTGTTTTCCATCGCTGGCACTTTTTTATTCTTCAAACGTTTGGTTTTCAACATCGGCTAAAAAAGTCATCAAATGATCAAAATAGACCGGTGCATTGTCAATCATATGGTGATGACCACCATCTGGAGTCGTTACAAAACGGGCGTGAGGAATACTTTCTGCCATGCGCTTTCCGGCAGCTAATGGCATCGATTCATGTTCGCCAAAGGTAATCAAAGTTGGCGTTTGAATTTTATGGATATCTTGACTACGATCCCAACCAGCAAGCTTTCCTGTCACAACAAATTCATTATCTCCTTGGAAATAATTATACACTTGCGTCCCCATCGTTGGTACTAGATGGCGGATTGCTGGTGGTTGTTTTCGATCAATATAGTCACGATTTAAGCGATCAATCAACGCTTCATAACGTTCATTAAAGTCATTTTTTTCTTCGCATTCTTTCAAAAAGTCTAGCTCTTCTGTTGTAAATTCTTTTTCACGAATTGCCTGAATACTATCCATGTATTCATCGATGTTATCTGTCATACTAGAAATGATAATTCCTTTTAAGTGGTCCGGATATTTTAAAGCATATTCTTGAACCAAGGCGCCACCCCAGGATTGACCAATTAAATAAAAATCATCCAGTTCAAGTTTTTGTCGAACTTCTTCCACTTCATCCACAAAATATTCCATGGTTAGAAATTGTTCGACATTTTTAGGATCCGAAAAATCAGGTTGATCAGAATACCACGAACCTAATTGATCATACATAGACACTTGAACATTTAAGTCCTTTAGTTTTTCTGCAAAGTTTTCATAGTATTCATGATTGCCACCAGGGCCCCCGTGTAGACAAAGCAACTGAATATCTCCACCGACGTTATCAGTGTGTGTCCACAGATGATAGCCATTTTCTAAGGTAATAATTGTTGTTCCTTCTCGCATTTTCCCACCCAATTTCTTTTAATTTTTACTACTTTTAGTGTAACACTTTTGCTCTACTTTTCCCATTCACCAGGTGACCAAAGTTCTCCATCCAAACGTCCTTGTATCTGTTCTTTCCGTTTTTCTTGTTCGGCCAATAATTCGTTTAAGCCTAAATAAAAAGCACGTTCCTTATAATCGGTGCTTTCTTGACAGAGCCGTTCAATTTCTTGTTGTATCCAATCAAATTTATCCAATGACAGTCACCTCACAAATTCCCGTCCAAATACATCTGAATTTCATCAATGTTTTCACGCGTTTCATGAATCATATCTTCAATTTGGTCTAAGACAAAGCGATTTTCTTCAGTCGTTTTTATTTGCTGTAATTTCTCTAAATACCAAGCTTCTTTAGCCTTTAAAGAATCAAAATTTCTCACGGTCAAATATTGCTGGTAAGAAATCAACAGCTGCATTTTTTCCTTTTCGCGCATATATTGAAACTGAAAAATCAAGAAAGGTTTCAAAAACTGCATCTGTGTCTTTTTAGCAAGTGCTTGAAAAGGAGTCGTTAAGGCACTGATGGTAAACCCTTCACGTCCACCCACTTGGTATTCTTTTTCAGCTGCACCAATCACCATCACTAAGCCTAATTCTTTTCCTTTCAATTTATCTCCATTTGCTCCATAAGCAAAATGTTCACTTAGCACTTGATCTTGCCACTCTTTTAATAAAGCAGGTGCCTGATACCAGTAAAAAGGAAATTGTAAAAGAATTCGATCATGAGCTTGCAAGAGAGTCTGTTCAGCTTTTACATCGATGACGCCCTCTGGATAAATGGTTTCTAAATGGTGAACAGTCACTTGATCTGTTTGAGGCAACGAGTCTTTTAAATATTGTTGACTTGCCGAACCTAACCTATCCGGATGGGAAATAATTAGTAGTGTTTTCATGAATTACTCCTTGTGATTTGCTACTATTATCTTAACGAACAGCTGTATATTTGCAAAGAAAAACGGCTTACTCTTTCGAATAAAGCCGTTTAAAGTTATTATTTTCGTAAAGAGATCATAACCACCTAATAGTTTCTCTATTATCTAAAATAATTTTGACCCCTTGCCGTTCATAGAAACGATAAAAGCGTTCTGTATTGTCAAACATTATGACCCTATTGCAATTAGAGGAAACTGAAGCTAAATTTTTCAAATTCACATCACAAACTTTTCTTGGTCAACACATCTATATTCTGCAATCACTCTTGTGTAGACTTTCTTCTTCCCTACTTTCATTTAATTCAGTATGCTTCATACTGAAAAGAAAACCGTATGAGTTCAAAAAGATACGTTCATTTATTCTTAGTTTATCAACTCTTTATGAAAAATCAAATTTTATCATTTTGATTGAACTTCCGCTAAAATTGCCCGCACTTCATCTGTTGATTTGGTTTCCATCAAACGAACACGCAAATCACTGGCACCGGGAAAACCTTTGACATAAATTTTAAAAAAGCGATGTAAGCCGACAATTGAACGAGGGACCATTTCAGAATAGTGATCCTGTAAGTCTAATTGCAATTGCAACAAATCCAGTAATTCGCTTCTGGAATGTTCAGTGGGTTCTTTTTCAAAAGCATAGGGATTTTTGAAAACACCGCGAGCAATCATGATGCCATCTACCCCATATTCTTTTACTAATTTTAGGCCATGTTCCCGATCAGAAATGTCCCCATTAATGGTAATCAATGTTTGTGGTGCAATCCGATCACGAAGCGCCATAATTTGTGGAATCACATCATAATGTGCTGGCACCTTACTCATTTCTTTTCGCGTCCGTAAGTGAATGGTCAAGTTAGCAATATCTTGTTTTAATAAATGAGTGAGCCACGCTTCCATCTCTTCTTTTCTTTCATAACCAATTCGTGTCTTTACACTTACAGGAATGCCTCCTGCTTTTGCTGCCTCAATCAATTCTGCTGCAACCTCGGGGCGTTTGATCAAGCCACTACCTTTGCCATTGCCTGCTACATTGGGGACCGGACAGCCCATATTGATATCGACGCCTGCAAAACCCATGTCGGCCATACCGATACTCATTTGGCGAAAAAATTCCGGTTTATCACCCCAGATATGCGCAACAATTGGTTGTTCATCTTCGGTAAAATAAAGACGGCCACGAACGCTTTGTCGCCCGTCTGGATGACAATAACTGTCCGAATTGGTAAATTCTGTAAAGAAAACATC
>DXDB01000202.1 GCA_019115705.1 Candidatus Tetragenococcus pullicola
TACAATTTTATCATAGAACCTTTTCTACGCCAAAAATACGAGATTTTTGAAAAGAATATTTAAAAAAAAACAACTATCTGCTGATAGTTGTTTTTGGTCTATACTTTTCTTAAATAAAATCGTTGGCTAACATAATCCCCACTAAGTTCAGGATTAATATAAAAACCAATATTCATCAATTCATCGCCTGCTATCATTTTACCATCAAATTCATAATTCTCATCTTCGAGTAAGCCTACTAATTTTAAAGTAGTCAATGGCGCCGAAGCTTCTGTTAATACTCGATAATAAAAGACCATTGCCTCTTCTTGATTTTTTGAAACAAACATCCAAGCTGTATCGTTTCCTTCAAAAGGACTCTTCAAGCGATAAAAAGTCCCAAATTGTAATAATTGGCGATGTTGTTTATAAAAGTTTACTTGTTCTTTTATCTCTTTTTTTTCTTCCGTTGACAATTGTGTGAGGTCTAACTCATATCCCAAAACACCTGACATGGCAACATTTCCCCGAGTGGCTAAGCTTGTTTTTCTTTCGGTTTGATGATTTGGAATTGCTGAAACGTGTGCGCCCATACTTGAAATAGGATAAGCTAAACTTGTCCCATATTGAATCTTCAAACGCGCGACGGCATCGGTATTATCACTCGTCCAAGTTTGTGGCATATAATAAAGCAATCCTGCATCAAAACGGCCACCACCACCAGAGCAACTTTCAAATAAAATTTCCGGATAATTTGTCACTAGCTTTTCTAAAAATTCGTAGAGACCTAACATGTAGCGATGGGAAACCTCGCCTTGATTTTCAGAATCTAATAAAACCGAATAAACTTCTGTCATATTACGGTTCATATCCCATTTTACATAATCTATAGGGATACGATCAAGAATAGACGTCATTTGTTGATAAATGTTATCACGGACATCTTGTCTTGAAAAATCAAGAACAAATTGGTTTCTTCCCAATGATCGACCACGTCCTGGAACGCCTAAGGCCCAATCAGGATGTGCTCGAAACAAGTCACTATCTTCAGAAATCATTTCAGGTTCAAACCAAATACCAAATTTCAAACCTTTTTCATGGATTTTTTGCGATAAATTTTCTAGTCCACAAGCAATTTTTCCTTCTGTTTCCGTCCAGTCCCCCAAAGAAGTGAAATCATCTTCACGACCGCCAAACCAGCCATCGTCGAGTACAAACATTTCAATACCTAACGCTTTGGCTTCTTCAACAATTTTCATCACTTTTTCTTCATTAAAATCAAAATAAGTGGCTTCCCAATTATTGATTAACGTTGGACGTTCTTTTAATTTAGCCTCACCTCTTATTAAATGATGATTATATAAGTCATGATAAGTATGGGACAATTCATTTAAGCCATTTGAACTATAAACCATCACTGCTTCAGGCGTTTGAAAAGTTTCTCCTGCTCCTAGTTGCCATGAAAAATTAAAAGAGTTAAGACCTGTGATAACCCGTGTTTGATCATACGGGTCTTTTTGAATGACAGTTTCATGATTGCCACTATAAACCAAATTGATTCCATAAGCATCGCCTTGAAATTCCGTAGTGGTTGGATCAACGAGAGCGACAAATGGATTCTGATGATGACTACTAGAACCTCGCTTGCTATCTAACACTTTGATTCCAGTGTTTACCTTTTCTCTAGTTAGCTGACGTTCTTTCGCCCAACTCCCATTTAAATGAATCAGATCCAATTCTCGATTTGGAAAATCAATCGACTGACTAGCCAAACGATTGACTTCAACTGAATCTTGACTATCATTTACTAATTGTGTCGAACGCGCAATTACGGCAAACCCTTTATAAATTGTATACGATAATTTTAGTTGCAACTTTGAAAGAGTATCTTTTAAAGTGACAACTAAGGTTTCGGCTTCGTTTTCAGCTTCTACATAAAGCGCAGGAAGCCCTTCTAAAGTTGGCTTTCCAGCAATAATTTTATAACTATCATAACGAAAGTCCGTGATTCTGCTCCCGTTTTTTAGCTTTAAATTATAGGCTGGTTCTCTAAAATCACCAAAACCATTTCCTGGAAATTCTAAAGGCAAGGTGTCCAAAGATAACAGTCGATCTGATGCATCGGGAGGATTGGGTGAAAAGGACCGATCTGTTCTTGGATAGCGGTAATTTCCTGAATAGTTTTTTATTTTTTTACCAAAATAGAGATGAACGAGGGAATTATTTTCTTCAATCCCTAGTAAATAACTAATTTGAGCGTTTTGTAAATGAAATGTTTTGGTTTTTTTATCGAAAAAAATCGTCATATCTCTCTAAATCCTCCTTACTTGATTGGTTCAAAACATCTAATAAAAGCAGATCTATCCTATTTGACAGAACCATTTGTCATACCTGAAATAATATTTTTTTGGAATACTAAATACACTAACAAAATAACAACAATTCCAACTACATAAGAAGCAAATGATGGACCAAAATCACTAAAATACTGTCCTTGATAGTTATATTGGAATAATGGTAATGTCCAATTTGAAGAGTCCTTATTCAAAATCAATAAAGGCAACAAAAAATCATTCCAAATCCATAATGCATTGATAATAAGAGTTGTCGCGTGCATTGGTTTCATTAATGGAAAGGCGATTTGAAAATACATTCTAAATTTTCCACACCCATCTATTTCAGCGGCTTCATCCAATTCGACAGGAATCGCTGTTTTAATATAGCCAACATATAAAAACAATGTTTGTGGAATAGCATAAGAGAGATACAAGATAATTAGCCCAAAAATATTTGATAAGCCCAGACGTGTCATCATTGACGTGATTGGAATCATGATTACTTGGAAAGGAACAAATATACCTAGAATAAGGAATGAATACATGACTGCAAATGCTTTTTTGCGAGAAATGTTACGGGCAATTGAAAAAGCAGCCATCGGAACAAAGAAAGTAATCAAAGCGACTGATACCACAGAAATCAAAGCTGAGTTGAAAAAGTACTGTGAAATACCATCAGATATTAATCGTTGAAAATTATCAAATGTAAATGGATTGGGTAAGCCAAAAAAATTTCCTGTTATTTGATTTGTTTCTTTAAATGAACTCAACACCGTCAAATAGAGTGGAATAAAAATAAGCACAAACCCTAGACATAGAAATAAATAACTAAAAAAAGATCCTTTGCGTTTCATGTTTTTCTCCTCTCTATACTTCAAACCGTTTAGATAAACGAATTTGCAACACAGAAATAATACCAATCGCGATAAATAAGACAACAGCAATCGCATTGGCATAGCCATATTGATTACTCTTAAACGCGTAATTATAAACGAGTAACCCTAATGTTGTTGTTTTATCACTGGGTCCACCACCTGTTAAAGCATAAATCAAATCGAAGGCAGTCAACCCAGCTTTAAGAGCCATGATAAAAACCATACTCAAAGAAGGCATAAGATAAGGGATTTCAATATGCCAAAATTTCTGATTACTTGTTGCACCATCGATTGAAGCAGCTTCTAACACATCTTCTGGAATACTTTGTAAGCCCGATAAAAAGATCACCACTGGCATTGCAACGCCTTGCCACAACGCAACAAATAATACTCCAAAAAAGACTGTCTTTTCATTTGCAATTAAATTTTGCTGTAAGGACTCGATTCCAAATTTTTCGCCAAGTTGTGGCAGTCCATAATTAAATATTTGTTTAAAAATCAAACCTAACGTCACTGTGCTTAACACAGCTGGGAAGAAGTAAGCTGTTCTGAAAAAGCCTACTCCTTTCATCTTGCGATTCAATTGACGTGCAATTACAATTCCTAAAACGACCTCTCCTACAATTAATCCCACTGTAAATAAAAGAGTAAAACTAACAGACTTAATAATTTTTGGATCAGACACAATGGCTTTAAAATTATTGAATCCAACAAAATTATAATTAGATGTCAATCCTGTCCAGTCGGTCAAGCTGTAAAAAAAGCCTTGTAACATCGGTAAGTAAAAGAACATCAGTTGGAGTGCGATAGGGACTATAACAAATATATATGCCCAATTGCGGCTAAAGACATTGCCTTTTTTCATTTTTAGATACCCCCTTGGCTATTTCATTGTGTTAAAGAAATCATTTAAATTTGTTGCAAATTGTTTACGATTCTGACTATTGATATATTCAACTGTCATATGATGAAATGTTTCTTCTGATGTCCAATCCTTTTGCAACCAAACAATTTGTTGATCAGTAAAGACATACTGAGTAACTCCTTGTATTTCTGTGAATTTTCCTTCTGTTTCTACTTCGGTAACTGACGTCGGTGAACCATCCTCATCATAATATTTTTGCATGGCTTCTTTAGATGTCAAATATTCAACAAATTTTTCAGCAGCTTCTTGATTTTTAGAATCTTTCGAGATGGATAGAGCTAAATCCGCAGCACCTACTGTTAATTCTTGTCCCTCTTCTTGCCCTGGATAAGCAAACATACCAACTTTAAATTCAGGATTTTGATTTTGAATGGCTGGTAATGCCCAGGTTCCATTAGGGAAGATAAAAGCCTCTTGCTTTGCAAATGCAGCAACAGCATCATCATAAGTAGCCCCTGTCGCATTTTTTTGTCCGGTACCATTTAATAAGTCAAGTTCATCTGCCACTGCTTCGAAATCATCATTACCAACTTTGATTGCATCTTTTGGACTATGTACCAGCGCATCATTAGCACCATCATACCCTCCATCGACTGTAGCCCAAGCTAGTTGATGGTACCCGTTCAGAGTCCATGCATCTGCCTGAGTCAAAGAAACGGCAAAAGGTGTTTCGTCCTTATTTTGAATTGTTTGTACTAAATTCTCAAAGTCATCCCAAGTTTTAGGGATTTCTATACCTAACTCTTCAAACTTATCGACATTATAGAAGAAGCCCCAAGCATTACTTGTCAACGGAACCGAATAGATTTTATCGTCGATAGCATAGGTTTCTGCTGCGCCTTCTGTCAAATTATTCAAGTACTCTTTCCCTGTCAAATCTGTAAATATATCATTTTTTGCCCATTCTTGAAAATCAGCATTTTGAGGAAATACGTTGATTACATCTGGAACATCACCACTAGAAATTCTCGTTTTCAACACGGTACCAGCATCTGGAACATTGGTGAATTTTACTTTAATATCAGAATTCTCTTTTTCAAAGTCTTCTATGATTTCACTAAGCGGTCCTTGCATCTCTTTCTTCTGACTGAAAAATTCGATTTCGGTTTTTCCACTTGTGTCTTCTCCTCCATTCCCACAGGCTGCCAATGTTGTTGCTAAGATCAAAGCTGAACAGGATAAAACTACTTTTTTAAAACTCATCATCTTTCTTTCCCCCTAGTCATGTTTGAATACGTTTTTATTTGTTAACATAACTATAATGTTTACTTTACATTTTGTCAATAGATTTTACTAAAATAAATTAATAACACTAGGTAAACATTCAAGCTGTTTATCTAGTGTTTAAATTTTTTTCACTTTCTCTTACAATAATCTCATTTGAAATTTTGATTTGAACAGGAATTTTTCTTTCTTTTTTGATACGTGAAATCAGAAGCCTGACAGCCCATCTGCCAATCTCTTCTGTGCTTATACTCACTGTACTCAGTGACGGAGTCAAAAATTGAGAAACGTCGATATTATCAAAGCTTACGATTGAAATATCATTTGGAATTTTTAATCCATTTTTTTGAATACTTCGGTAAACACCTACTGCAATCGGATCATTACCTACAACGATTGCCGTGGGTAGCTCTTTGTTTTCTTTTAGCAGTTGCGCCATCGCCTTCATCCCATCGATTGCAGTCCAACCTTCTAAAAAAATATTGCAATATTTTCCTAGTCCCTGCTTTATCATCCAATTTTCATAGGCTACTTTTCGATGTTCTTCCTGGCCTACATGCTTTTGGCTATTTTCATCGATTTGTGTCTTTTGCCCGCCAATAAATGCAATATTACGATGCCCTTTTTCATACAATCGATCTAAATGCTTGATTGTCGCCTGTGCCAAGTCGGTAAACACTGCATCATTTTCATCAGAAATATTTGGATCATCAATTACTACCAAGTTAGAATTCACTTTTTTAGTTTTTTCAATAACGGAAGCTGTAATCGATCCGATAATTAATATTCCTTGGCAATCTTTTATTGCATCTAGATCAAGTGCCGTTTCAGACAAACGGATTACTTTTTTGAGAGTCACTTTCTCTTTTTCGACTTCTTGAAGAATGCCTCTTCTAATGGCTCTAAAGTAAGGATCTTCTAATTCATCAACTTCAGACACCGTCGTTATTAAGGCTAAGTTTTGCGTGATCTTATTTACTTTTTTCTTTTTATAATTGTAATAATTAACTGATTCTGAAATCTTTTCTTTGGTTTGTTTAGTCACCGAAAGTGTCGGGTCTTCATTTAAAACACGAGATACTGTAGCGATGGATACTCCCGCTCTTTTTGCCACATCTCTTATACCTGCCATGTTGTTACCTCCTTTTTCATGTGTGTTTACTAAAATATAACCACACTTCAGAAAAAACTGCAAATATATTTAAAAAAAAGAGCAACTTTCCCCTTACTAAGTTACTCAATCATTTTCACTGCTCTAAAATTGTTTTTCTCTGAGACTCAATCTTAAATGCTTTTGTTCTTAGATTTGCTTTAAAAATTGCTGTTTCGTTTCCGACTTTATTTTGTCGAGTCACTTCGATTTCATGATCAGATGGAATCTTCACCTTGATGGTTCCATCTAAATCAAAAGCAGCACACTCATTTCTAAACTGTAATAATTTAAATAAATTTTGGACGACAGGGCGAGTAACCTCTTCTTCGATTTCATCCAATGAATAATAGTGACGATTGATGTTACGTCCTTCTTTGGTATTTTCCAGTAAATTGATATCATTTTTGCCAGCCAATAATCCAACATAATAAATTTGTGGAATTCCTGGCGCAAAGCATTGAATGACTCGAGCAAGCAGGTAGCTTCGGTCATCATCACCTAAAGCGCTATAATAGGTACTATTGATTTGATAAATATCTAAATTATTGTAGTTTGCACTAGAGTATACTTTTTTAACATTGGCACCGACTTTATATAATTCTTCAGAAGTATAATTGAGCTCTTCATCTGTTAGCAAATCTTTGGCGTCTACAACGCCGATTCCATCATGTGTATCCAATGTCGTGAATTGTTTCATGGGACTTGTTTTCAACCAATTCGCTAAACGTTCAGTTTTACCACTATACAAAGAGTAAAGTGTTAAGATAGGTAGCGCAAAATCATAAATAAAATAGTCATGTTCGGCAATCTTCATTTGAATC
Source organism: Candidatus Tetragenococcus pullicola (assembly GCA_019115705.1). GTDB lineage: Bacteria > Bacillota > Bacilli > Lactobacillales > Enterococcaceae > Tetragenococcus > Tetragenococcus pullicola. Next base: position 7,314 of record DXDB01000202.1, read on the forward strand.
GAATAATGCTCATGAATTTCTGGTAATAATTCTATCTCATATTTTTTTGCCTCTTGACGCACCTCATTTAAAAGTTGCCAAATATCTGGTTCAACAAAGAAATCATTCGTATCCAATTTCTTGATAGCGTAGGCAAAAGCATCCAACCGAATCAACGAACAGCCATGGCTCGCCATATCTTTGATTGTCTCACGAATAAATTCTTTTACAACTTCCTTTTTTACATTTAAATCGATTTGTTCTTCTCCAAATGTATTCCAAACTTTTTCAACTTGTCCATCAGAAAAGGTAACTTTTTGAAAAGGAGCTTTATCTTTACGTTTATAGATTAAATCGATATCTTCTTGTGTGGGCCGACCTTCTGGGAAGAATTCATGAATACGGATAAACATGTCTTTATAAGGAGACTTCTCGTGATTTTGCTTAAAATCTTGAAAAAAATTGGATTCCCGTGAAATATGATTAATCATAAAGTCAAACATCAAGTAATAATTTTTCCCCAATGCTTCTACTTCTTCCCAGCTTCCTAGACTTGAATTTACTTTAGTATAATCACTAGGTGCAAAACCACGATCACCTGTTGAAGGAAAAAAAGGCAATACATGTATACCACCGATGATTCCTTTTAGATGATTATCTAATACCGTCTTTAGTTCTTTCATATTTTGACCTAAACTATCTGCATAAGTGATTAGCATTGCTTCATTTTTGATTTTCATTGCTTATCCTCCATCATTTATTAAAATAGTCTATTGAAGTTTCAATAGTGTTTACTTCTATTTTACCACATTTCACTAAAATTAGAAATGAGATTTTAACTTTATCATTGACAAATTATCTCTTGTTAACTGCTTTTTTTAGTATATATTAATAAAAATGTTATTCATTAATAATAAATAATTCGTTTTTTTTCGTTATTTTATTGGCTGTTAATACTTTACTATAATAAGTGATTTCCTAATTTATTCTTTATTTTATGAAATTTCTTCTAACTTTTCGTAAAATTTACCGAAATAACTCTTTACATTTTCATAAATTCACGCTATATTAGCGTTGAAGCATTTAAGTATAAAATACTAAAAAGAAATTTTGAGGAATTTCGATTTCTTAAAACTTTTAAAAAGGAGCTTATTATGTCAACAAATTATGATTCTAAAGAATATTTAGCCAAGATGGATGCTTGGTGGCGTGCTGCCAACTACATTTCAGTGGCTCAAATTTTCTTAAAAGACAATCCCTTGTTAAAAAAGCCACTTGAAAAAGAAGATGTCAAACATCATCCAATCGGTCACTGGGGCACGATTGCTGGACAAAACTTTCTTTATACTCATTTGAATCGTGTCATTAACAAATACGACTTGAATATGTTTTATATCGAAGGTCCCGGTCACGGTGGACAAGTCATGGTCTCTAATTCGTATATTGATGGCAGCTATTCCGATATTTATCCTGATGTAACTCAAGATGAAGCAGGATTAAAACGTCTCTTCAAAATTTTCTCATTTCCTGGTGGCATCGCTTCTCATGCCGCACCAGAAACACCTGGATCTATTCATGAAGGTGGGGAATTGGGTTATTCGATTTCTCATGCCACAGGTGCTATTTTAGACAATCCTGATGTGATCGCGGCAACTGTTATTGGAGACGGCGAATCTGAAACTGGTCCTTTAGCGGGTAGCTGGTTCTCAAATGTCTTTATCAATCCAGTGAACGATGGGGCTCTTTTACCAATTTTGCATCTGAATGGAGCTAAAATTTCAAATCCTACCATTCTTTCTCGTAAAAGCAATGAGGATTTGCAAAAATACTTTGAAGGAATGGGCTGGAAACCTTATTTTGTAGAAGGAGACGATCCTGAAAAAGTTTCCCCTCTTTTAGCAAAAACAATGGATACGGTCATTGAAGAAATCAAAGCTATTCAAGAAAAAGCTCGAAAAGGAAAAGCCGAAGATGCAACAATGCCACATTGGCCAGTCATTGTTTTCCGTACCCCTAAAGGCTGGACCGGTCCAAAAGTGGTCGATGGTGAGCAAGTAGAAGGAACGTTCCGCGCCCATCAAGTCCCTGTTCCAGTGGATTCTGAACATATGGAAGAAGCGGACAAATTAGAAGCTTGGTTAAGATCTTATCGTCCAGAAGAATTATTTGATGAAAAAGGAACAATCGTAGAAGAAATCCGTGAGCTCTCTCCAAAAGGTGACAAACGGATGTCGACAAACCCAATCACAAACGGTGGCTTAGATCCAAAAGCATTGCACATGCCAGATTGGCGTAAGCATGCAGTAGACACTAGCAAACCAGGATCTGTGACTGCTCAAGATATGATTGTTTTTGGTTCTCATGCTGCAGATATCATTACCAACAATCCAGATAATTTCCGTATTTTTGGCCCAGATGAAACAAAATCAAATCGTTTAAACAACGTCTTTGAAGTCACTGATCGCCAATGGTTAGAACCAAAAGAAGGCTATGATGAATGGCAATCTTCTGTCGGTCGTGTTATCGATGGTCAATTATCCGAACATCAAGCAGAAGGTTTCTTAGAAGGTTATGTATTAACCGGTCGTCATGGGTTCTTCGCAAGTTATGAATCGTTCTTACGTGTCGTAGATTCTATGTTGACACAACATTTCAAATGGTTACGTAAAGCCAAAGATCAATCATGGCGCAATGATTATCCTTCATTGAACTTGATCTCAACTTCTACAGTATTCCAACAAGACCATAATGGTTATACTCACCAAGATCCAGGCGTATTGACCCATTTAGCTGAAAAGAAACCTGAATTCATTCGTGAATATTTACCAGCTGATGCCAACTCTTTGATGGCTGTTATGGATAAAGCTCTACAAGAAAAAGAAGTGATCAACTTAATCGTTTCAAGTAAACACCCTCGTCCCCAATTTTATTCTGCTGATGAAGCACAAGAATTGGTCGATAACGGTTTGAAAGTCATCGATTGGGCTAGTACCGATAATGGCGAAGAACCTGATTTAGTGATTGCCGCAGCTGGTACGGAACCAAACCTAGAAGCTTTGGCTGCTGTTACGATCTTACATGAAGCATTTCCTGACATGAAGATCCGTTTCATTAATGTCGTTGATCTGTTGAAGTTACGTCATCCAAATGTTGATCCACGCGGACTTACTGACGAAGAATTTGATGAATTATTTACTACAGATAAACCTGTCCTATTTGCTTTCCACGGTTTTGAAGGCTTGATTCGTGACATCTTCTTCACTCGTCATAATCATAATCTTCATATTCATGGCTATCGCGAAAATGGCGATATCACTACACCATTTGATATGCGGGTATTAAGTGAAATGGATCGGTTCCACTTAGCACAAGATGCAGCCACTGCTGTTCTTGGCGATAAAGCCAACGACTTTGCTAAAAAGATGGAAGACACCATTACTTATCACCATCAATATACTCGTGAAAACGGGGAAGACATTGCCGAAGTTGAAAATTGGGAATGGAAAGAATTAAAATAGAAATCTAAAAAGAAGTGCTCTTGACTAAATAATCAGGAGCACTTCTTTATTTTATTGGAATAAAAAGCTTGGTGTCGGCTAGAAAACTGCAGAGAAATGCAGTTTCATTTTTTAAGTTTCGTTTACCAAACTCATCAATCAACCCATGAAATTCTTGTGCTTGAAGCAGGGTGAAGTCTGACAAGGCCGGTACCTTTTGCTTCAAAAGACGATAATTGGTAACTTTTTCAACTCCTAGATAAGTAAATAACTTTTGTGCATAACGATCAGCCACAAACACCTTTTCATCGAAAACATATAAAAGCAACGCATCCGCTGTTTCTTCTCCAATTCCTCGCAAAGAAAGCAACTCTTTTCGTAAATTCTTTCCAAACGTACGCTTAACTTCTTGAAAGTTAAAGTCATACGGTTCTAACCAACGAAAGATGCCCAAAATAGCCTTGCTTTTGTTTTGGTAAAAGCCACTAGGTGTAATTAATGCGATCAGTTGTTTTTGGTTTAATTGAATAATTTTTGCAGGTTCAAAGTCTGTTTCTTGACGTAGGTTAGCCAATGAGCGTTCAACATTTTTCCAATTGGTATTTTGAACTAAAATAGCTCCCAAAATAATTTCTATTTTTGATTCAGCTGGCCACCACCCTTGAGGTCCCATTGCTTCATACATTCGATCATATAATTCTCGTAATGTCACTTGTTGCATACAAATCCCCTTGCTCATTCTGGTGTATCTTGCACCTCTTCTGGTAGAACAATACCCTCGATTTGATTGATTTTTTCAAAAGTTCCTTCTTGTTTTTGAACAGTTTTAATACTCGTATCCCCGCTTTTAGTTTCATATTCGAGGTTATCTTCAAAAGAAACAGGTAAAAGATCATCTTTTGACACGGCTAATTGGTAGGTGAAATTTTTGAAATTAAGTTCGCTATCCTCTTCTTCAGAAAGTGAATTTTGCCCGGAGTTACCTAGAATACTTTCAACTAACGCCATCACTTCATCGCCTTTTCCAGAAAAATAAAATAGATAGTTATCATCTTTTTCAGTCATTGTTATCTTATCTTGCACTTCTTGCAATGTCTGAAAAATATCCGAAGACGAATAGGATGACAAAAGTTGTTTGGGATCGATATTTTGCTCGGCTAGATTTACTTTTTGCCATTGTGTCGATCCAGTCATCTGCATATAAAGGTTTTCTTCATCCAAATAGGAAGTCGTTTTTACTTCCTGTTCGTTACTGACCATCGTTGATTCAGTTTTAGCCAACAAAGGATTCCTGGTAAATTGTGTCGTTGTTGTTACTTTTGAACGTTGCTTTTGCTCATCGATTTTCATTTCAGTAGCAGTGACAATTGTGACCTGACCACTTTCCATTGCTTGGCCGGCTTCACTAGCTTTTTGTAATACTGTAGTGGTAGAGCTTGCTTCTTTTTCTTGTGTTTTTTCAGTTATTACAGTAGTTGTATCAGATTTACTTTCATTCGTTGATTTTGTTTCGCTACATCCTGTTGCCAAAAGTAAAACTATACTCATACCAACAAGTACCCTGCTCTTCATTTTAGCTCCCCCTTTTTTGTATAGTTTACCACTGTTTTTCGTTTAAAAAAATAGAAATTAATTCTCGTTGAATATTAACTTTCTTATTAATAATCACTTTTCTTTTTGGTTCATTTTTTACCGGCAATTTGTTTTGCCGGACCTCTTTTGAAGTTTCCGTACCGGCATCTAATAAAAAAGAAGACTCTCACGTTTTTTCTGCTGAGTCTTCTCCAAAAATAGTTTTATTTTTTTAAAACATCTTGATATTCGCTCTTATCATTAAAAGCTTTCACTGCATATGAACAAGTAGGAATAACCTGCCAGTTCTCTTTGCGTGCTCGGAAAACGGCAGCCTGCATTAATTTTCCTGCTACACCTTGACCACGATATGTTGGATCGACAAACGTATGATTGAAATCAACTACACCATCTTCCACTTTTTTCCAAGTCAGCTCTCCAGCTTCTTTGCCGTCTTTTTCCACAAGTACCACGCGATTTTCTTCTTGTTTGATTTCCATATGTTCTTGCTCCTTTGAAATTATCCTTACTCCAGTTTACTATATACAATACAAATGAAAAAGCTATTTTGATTTTCTTTTATTTTTTAAACAACTACAATTAGTTAGTCCCTCACAGTTACCCTATTTATTGACTTTTTCTCACTTGCTACTTATCCAAATAAATTTCCTGCACTAATTATTCAAAAAGTTCAATCAAGTCGTCTAAAGAATCAAAATAATAGTCAAAGTGATCCGTATCTTTTGGTCCTTCTACATATTTTCTTGGCAAATAAGCGGTTTGAAAACCTGCTTTAAAAGCCGCTCGTAAGTCCCAAGGGTGTGTCGAGACAAATAACGTTTGCTTGGGAGTTAACGCTAATAACTCAATAGCAAATTGATAGACTTTGGGATCAGGCTTATAAGATGAAACAAGTTGTGCTGAAAGGAGTGTATGCCACTGCAATTTCCCTTGTGCAGCAACTTCTACGATTTGAGCCATTCCAGAATTTGTCAATCCAATTGTTTTGACCCTCTGACAAAGCTTGGCTAATTGTTCCGGAACTTTCTCCCAAGGACTATAGCGAGTCCCTACAGTAGCCAGTCGTTCAAAATCTTCTGAGGACAACGTAATTTCTTCCTTCTCTAATGTCGTTTGTAAACTTTGACGTCGTACGTCATCTTCAATGATGTAGGGACGTTTTCCGGTAAGAATAGCTTCAAAAATTATATCCTGTTCTTTGCCCCATTTTTTCTTAAAATCATTCACTGTTTCACTTTTTACTTGATTGTTAAAAAAAACAGACTCCAATTCTTTTAAGATTGTCCCTTGACTATCAACAAGTGTGCCAACTACATCAAATACGACTGCATTGATTTTTTGTGTACTCATTGAAATTTCCTCCTATTTCTTTTCTGATTGATAACCGTTCAAGCGTAACTCTCCCATCACATATTCCCCTAAATATATATCTGTGATACTATCAAACCCTTTTTCTTGTACCTGTTCTAACAACCAATTCTCCTCTTTATGAATCATTTCTAATACATCAATGTTGGCGAGTCCATCGACAATAATTGGATAACGAATATTTTCATCCCCAAATTCAATAATTGTCAATTGACCATTTTGTTCTAACACTGCTCGTTTGACCTTTTTGAGTTCATAAATATTACTACTTCTCAATTTAAACATCAATTCATTGGCTGACATACCCACACGTAGACATTCTTCTACATTGACGTTACCATTTTTAATCAAGGTAATCGGACGACCATCGATGGCAATTTTTACAAAGCGATTGTGTTCTCGTAGAAATTTAACCAAAATCACCAAAAAGGTCCAGATAATCAGAACCAAGATAAACTGTAAAACACTGATCTCCTGGTTATAGATGATACCACCAATAATTCCACCCAACACATAATTTTGGATGGCATCCATTGGTGAAGAAGGTGCTAAATTTCCTTTTCCTGAAATATTGATTTGAATTACAAAAAAGATAATACCAACAACAAACTTAATGATCACTGGATAATAAATTTGCATTTTTTTCTCCTTTTCTACTCAACAATATGGATGTTATCATCCATCAAATACACCGGGGATAATTCATACGATTGTTGATCCTCACTCAAATGAACACTATAGTATCGATTTTCGAACTTCACGATGACCCCTTCTTTTAATTGTGTCGCATTAACCAAGATGTCCTTTTCTTTTAAGCCGTGATCACGGGCAACACCTTTCATGAAATTTGTCATCTGTGACATTTGAGCATAGTTCGACTGGTTTTGTTGATAATCTGTCCATTCAATTCCCAACATGAATAATAAAATAAGAAAGAACAGAATACTCAAATCACGATACTTGGTTTGAAAATGGTTTTTTCGATACAAAGCAAATAACAACACAAACAAAACAAGTGCTAAGAAAATAATGGCATATTTAATGTAATCATTGATATTGCTTTGCTGATTGATATACTCAAAGCCGTAAAAATCCATGTATTTTTCCTCCTTTTGACGTATCATTGCTTTTATTTAAGTATATCAGAATCTATGAATAAGCAGTACTAAGGGCTATTGAAATTGAAAAAACAAAAAAATTACAAAATTTTCTCCTTGTTATTTGGAGAAAATTTGCAACTATTCTTATAATGTGATTATTTATTTTTTGGGATATGAAAAAACACAGGAATACATAGCCATATTTATAGCCAAGCACCCCTGTGTTTTATTTCTTATATTCGCTAAATAAAACTAAAATTGGTCATTCAATTTTTCTTGATTCAGTGCGGCAGCTTTCAATGCTGTATCATCTTCCGCTTCTTCTTTGCCTACATCTTCTGGATCAACCAAGGTATCTTTGGCCTCAGGTGATTCATCCAACTTTTGTTCTTTTTCTAATTCATCGATTTTTTCGAAAGGATCTTTTTTCTTACGTTCTTCTGCCAATTTACTTAATTTATCTTTTGACTCTGACATAATATCTCCTCCTCAATCAATTCTATGAATCTCTCTACTCTTTTATTATAACAAAAATTGAAAATGGTGTACATTATTTCGTTTTCCGTTAACCTTACTTTGTTTACGAACAAAATATGCTACTTATGATAAGGTTCCCCGTACCATAAGTGAATGATATTCTGACAACCTTTTTATAGCAATACTCAATCATCATCCCTTAACCAAAAAATAATAGTAATTTAATCGTCATATTTTCATAATTAAATTTCAACAAAGCCAAGAATCTGTGTTATCCTTAAGTGTATGGCTATGGCTATGGCTATAAGAAAGTAATTATTTAACACGATATTCTGAAGTAAGCTAGGATATTTGTATTATTCATTGTTGAGGGGGGTTTTCAAAAAATGTACGGGAGAATTTTGGGACAGGGAAATTTTGCTACAGTTTACGAATTAGAGATCGAGGGTATTAAATACGCCTGTAAGAAATTAAAACGGCTTCCTGATTCTTATGAAAATGAAGAGCGGCAAGCTCGTTTCTCAAGAGAGATTAATTTACTCAAACAATTTGACCATCCAAACATTATAAAAGTAATTAGATATGACCTAACTAACTATTCATATTTAATGCCTAAATATGAACAAAATTTAGAAACATATTTACAACAGACTGGAAGCCTAATAAACAATTATGATGAAATGAATAATATCATGATTCAACTTACTCAAGCAGTTAAGTATTGTCACCAACAAGGGATTAAACACAGAGATATCAAACCAGAGAATATACTTATTGAAAATGGGGCCCTCGTACTATGCGATTTTGGCATTGCAATGTTGCAAGAGTACACCAACAACAATCGCTTAACTACCATTGTTCAGGGCTTCGATAGCGGACCCTTTACTGCCTCAGAAGTAAAAAGCCAAGCTGCTTCAATTACAGAATCAGCAGACGTTTTTAGCATTGGAAAAATACTACAGTATTTGCTTTTACAAGACACGGACGATGCTGTAGTCCAATCATCAAGTATAAGTGAAGGTCTCAAAAGGCTTATCGCAGACTCGACTGAATATGATCCAAAACGACGTATTCAAAGTGTCACTGCTTTTGAAGCCAGATATCGCTTTGAAATCAATGACTACCTTGCAGTGAAGGAAGACCCGATAATTTTGACGGTTGAATTGTTAAAAAGTGAATATGATGAGGGGATAATGAATGATTTTATTGCCGATTTATATGGAGTTACTGATGATATACATTTCTATTCAATTCTATCTAAATTAAATAAATCACTTGTAAAGGACTGGTTCGTAGAATCTGAATCGTCCCTATCATACAATATCGAGAGATACATTCAATATATTCAAAGCGACAGCTTTTTCTGCAGTTTTGAGGAAGTTGATAACATATCATCTCTACTATATTTATTTTACAATGAAATGGATTCTTCAGAATTAAAGAAAGACATTTTAATGGCTTTAACTACCATATCATATAAGTACAATCGATTTAGTGCCATGCGAACCGTTCTATCACTTCTCTCCAATCTTACAGGTGTAGATGAACCTATTTTTGCCTTGCTAGTACAAGATAAAAATATAATTTATTTTAAAGAATACGTCAAACACATCCTAAACGTAGAAAACTATTTTGATAGATCTAAAATTAACCCATGCATTCTCAAGTATTTCCAAACATAACAGCTACGATTTGTAGTTTCTTACGTACTATTTTATAAATTAATACCTTATTATCACAAAAAAATTTCGATATACTATAGACAGCAATTTCATTTGTTACGCACCTCCCTAACAATTATCACTTGCTATTGAGTATATCAATATTTTTGTTAGGGAGTCGTAACAGCTCCTGATTTTTTTACTCTATCATTAAACCGTTAGTACAAATGGTGTTTCAAGACTAAAGAAAGAGGCGCCCGTTGCTTCGGGCGTCTCCTTTGCATAAATCTGATTTAGTTGGTCGATGACTGGCTGGTCAAATTTCATAGTGATCCTAATGTCGTCTTTACTATCTTTATCAAATGTAATTTTTTCAATAAATGTACAGTATATTTTTTTTACTTCGTTTTTGTTTTTACTTTTTAGCAAAAATTCAAGTCCTTCACCTATTTGTTGTACATTTTTATGAGATACCTTCTTTTCTTTCCGTTCAAGAAAACTCAGAATTTCATTTTCTCGCACCTGGCAATTTATACGCTTTTCTTCCAGTTCTCGGATGCGATCGTCCAAGCTTTCTAGCATATCGGGCATATCTATTACAGCAGCCTTTAATTTGTCAAGTTTACGAACAGTATCTTCTTTTTCGGTTATAATGACTGCTAATTCTTGTTCAAGAGGTTTAATTTGATTAGCAATTTCCGCGTTCAGACTCTTGACTAGGCTCTTAAGAATTCCAGGCACCTGAACCATTTCCAACAGTCGTTCACGAACAAACTTTTCAGCATCATCAGCTCGGATTGAATTGGCATGGCAAACACTCGCACCTTTATTACGAAACTGAGAACACGAATAATAACGAATTTTCTTTTTAATACCACCTTTTAAAGTGTTTGTTACGTTACTAGCCGCCATCGGAGCACCACATTCAGGACATCGTAAAAGGCCTGTCAAAACATTTTCACCACGATGATTTGGTTGAGGTTGTCTTTTCTCTAATGACAGTCTTTCTTGAACCATCTCATATGTTTCTTTATCTACAATTGGTTCATGACAACCTTCAACAAGAATTGGATTTGGGTTCTTCCCTTTTCTTCTTTTTGTTTCCCAGTTAAGATAACGAGCGTATTCTAAATAGCCTCCATAAACTTTGTTATACAAAATATCCTTCACAGCGATTGTTGAAAACGCATTCCCTTTCACCGTACGATAACCTTGACGATTGAGAAAATTAGCGATGGCTCGATAACCGTTTCCCTCTAAATATTTTGAATAAATCAACCTAACGATTTTCGCTTCTTCTGGTTCAACTATGAGCTGCTTATTTCCGTGTTCATCCATGCCACTAACATATCCTAAACGTCTGCCACCAGCATATCGTTTGTGTTCTCTCACGAGACTTTGCATTGCCATCGCGACATTTTCACTTATTTGATTTCTTTCAAATTCTGATATGCTACCTAATATTTGACACATAAATCGGCCTGATGATGATGATATATCGAACTGCTCTGAGATTGAAGACAGTGCCACATTATATCTTCCCATCTGTTCAACGGTTTGAGCTATGTCAACCATATTCCGACCTAATCGCGTTAGCTTCCATATAATTACCATTTCAAACTTGTTTTCAGTTAGATCTTTCATCATTCTTTGAAAGGCAAGCCGACCTTTGATTGATTTCCCACTGATGCCTTCATCGCGATAAACATTGACCACCTCGTATCCCATCTTGTCAGCATGCTCCCTACCGACTTTTTCTTGTGCGTCTAAACTATATCCTTCAACGGCTTGCTCTGTTGTACTGACTCTTACATAAATGACTGCCCTTTTCTTTTCTTCTGTATAAATTTCCATTAATTAACACTCTCCTTGTATATATTAGTATTTACTTCTTTTAACCAGACACCTGTTAACTCTTTTTTGGAATTTACCACAATTTTTTCAACTTGATTGATGACAACACCTTGTAATCTTTGATCTTTAAGTTGTAAAAGTTTCCTTAACTGGTCTTCATCGTAAGAAATCTGCTGGTAACCTTTAGGCTTTTCCAACATTCTCATTTGTTTTCTAAGCTGTTTCAAATCAATTACTCCATCCTCAAAATCAGAAATAATTGCTGTTTTTTCTCGCCCGGTTTTTAGTTGAGATTGCTTCATTTTTTGCTTTGATTCATTCAAGGAAAATTGTAAAGCCTTCTTCAAAGTGACATATACTGTATTCCCATTTACAAACTCCCTCAGCACCTGAAGCACTTCTTCTTCGAGCAGTTTGGCAGAAATATAAATCCCTTGACATTGGTGGTTAGAACAGTAATAGTAGTAGTTCTTATGCCCGTTTTCAGCAGTTATGTGGCGACAAGAGAGTCTGCCCGAGCAATATGGACAGATAATCTTTTGACGAAGTAAGTAGCTTCTGTTGCTCTTCTTTTTTGAAGTACGACTTGCTCTTATTCTTTCAGCTTGATCGAATACATCCTTGC
>DXDB01000203.1 GCA_019115705.1 Candidatus Tetragenococcus pullicola
TAATTTCACCGCAAGGAACGCTGGTTTATTCTGAGGAAAACGAAATTGTGGAAGAGTTAAAACAAGGAGAAGAACGGTTTGTTTTGGCGGAAGTTGAAGATGTTCTGGGACGACATTTTTGGCAAATTGGGTCCCATTCTTTTGTCAAAAAGGATGATTGTGGGACAGACTTGATTCAATCAAAGACAAATTATACTCATTTTTGGCTGCTTCCAACCAAAAATATCAACCAAAACTTTTGGGGAATTCCTAACGGTTGTGAAGCGGCGGCTTTATTGTCAGGGTTTTGGTATCAAGGTCTACTAAAAAATAAGGATTATCAAAGTTGGATCGATGCCATGCCGATTTCCCCTGATTATAATCCTTATGAAGGTTTTGGAGGCTCTCCCTATGAGATTGCTAAAGGTCGATTTGAAGCAATTTTTCCACCAGCTTTAATAAAGTGGGGGAGCAAATTTGGCAAATTACGAGATCTAACTGGAGCAAATGAACAAGTATTACAAGCAGCGTTAAAGCGAGGTAATCCTGTGGTCGTTTATGTGACCATTGATTTTGGCAAACCCGAACCAGATACCTATCCTTGGGGGGCTACTTTGGCAAATAATCATGCTGTTTTGCTAGATGGCTTTACCGATGACTTGTGGCATGTGAATGATCCGATTAGTGGGCACTACTGGTTAACCAAAGAAAAATTTGCTCAAAGTTATACAGCGCGACATTGGGCAATTGAAGTCTTAAAAAAATAAAATGAGGAGGCTTTTTAGATGGGCTTGAGTAAAACATTTTTAGATCCAATTAGCGAAACCAAACCAGGGAAAAATAATCTGATTACCGATGTGCCAGGCATTACAGTGGGCCATCAAACTCTGAAGGATGACCGTTTACAAACGGGAGTAACCGTTATTTCTCCTAGTGAAGACAATATTTTTAAACAAAAAATGCCAGCAGCAGTACATGTAATCAATGGTTTCGGAAAAAGCATGGGCTTGGTTCAAGTAGAAGAATTAGGAACCTTGGAAACACCGATTGTATTGACCAATACGTTGTCAGCGGGAACGGCTTATACGACTGTCGTTAAAAAAATGTTGGCTGAAAATCACGATATTGGGACAGATACAGGAACCGTCAATCCGGTAATTTTAGAATGTAATGATGGCGTCATCAATCATATTCGTGATCTTGGTATAAGTGAAGCCGATGTAAAACAAGCTTTTGAAAAGGCGAATACGATATTTGAAGAAGGGGCAGTTGGTGGTGGTACCGGCATGTGTTGTTACGATTTAAAAGGCGGCATTGGTTCTTCTTCACGACAAATTGCTATTGATGGTACCACGTATACCATGGGTGCATTGGTAATGGCCAATTATGGCTTCATGCAAGATTTAAGTATTTATGATGTCACAATTGGTCCTCGTTTAAAAAAATGGCAAGAAAAGGAAAAGCATAAAGAAAATGGGAGTATCGTCACAGTCATTGCTACAGATATTCCCTTTGATACCCGTCAGTTGAAGCGTATTGCTAAACGAAGTAGTGTAGGTATTAACCGAACTGGCGCTTTTGGAGGCAATGGCAGTGGAGAAATCACCGTCGCTTTTTCAACAGCCAATCGCATCGCTCATTATCCAGAAAATGAAATAGATAGGCAACAAAGAATCACCGATGAATTTATTGATCGTTATTTCCGCATGACAACAGCAGTAGTAGAAGAAGCCGTACTTAGTTGCCTTGTCCATGCCCAAACAACCGACGATCGTAAAGGACAAAAAGTCTGGAGTTTAAAAGATGCCTTGCAACACTTGCAAAAGGAACAATACGATGAAAAAGTCGCTTGGCTTCAAGAAAAGTTAGGTATTTAAGCAAAAAAAGACCCGCCAGTTACCGCTGGCGGGAAAAGGAGTTAAAAATGAAAAAGTGTTTTGTTAGGGTTGTTTGTTGGTATGAATATACTATACAAAGAAAATATGAATAAAGTATGATGATAAGGTAGGGATTTTGTTAAGATTAAAAAATTAATTGTTTGAATAGCGCTAATCCCCCATAAGAATGGGAGATAACTGTTTGAATAGCGCTAATCACCCATAAGAATGGAAAAGTTCTGTTTGAATAAGGCCTAGCGACGGAATGGACGTTAATAGGAAAGATTATTCGAACAAACAGTTAACATTTTACAAAAAGCCTTGAATATTCAAGGTTTTTTGTATAAAGTTACAACCAAATACGACTTATTTTGTTAAAGAATATAAATGAGAAAGGAAAAGAAAATGAATAAAATTTGGCCAGCCAATTATTTAACGGTAGACAATGTGGCACGTTATCGAAAAATCATGCGCTTTTTTTATGAAAAACACCATCAATTTCAAGGTGGCTTATATCGAGCGGATGTGTTAGAAATGATGCGCCGTGAATTTTCTTCTGATTATAGTGATTTAGAAGTCAATGGAGATTTGGATAACTTAGTCGAATGGGGTAATTTGAAGCGTCAACAAGAAATGGTTCGACCGAAATCCATTGAAGATTATCGCAATAAGCACTTTCGCTACCAAATTTCTGAAGAGGGTATTATTGTTGAAGAAATGGCCTATAAATTGACCCATATCAAACGAGCTGCACAGGGGTCTTTGGATAAAGAAAGTTTTGATCATCTCTTGGAATTATTCAATGAATTTATCAAAACGTCGACTTCTCAAGCAGAAATTTGGTTGAAGATTCGAGAAGAATTCAAAAGTATCAGTGACAACACCGCCAATTACATCACCTATATCACAAGTCCTGAAGTAGATAGTCGAATGAAAACGGAACAATTTTTGATTTACAAGGATAAATTTGTCAATTATTTACGTGATTTTGTCAGTAGTGTGCAACAGCTCTATTATCAATTGCGGGCGGCAGTCGAAGAAATCTCCACGATGGACTCAGAGCCAATGATTGAAAGCTTGTATCAAAAAGAACTCGAAAAGCCTCAGTTTGATGAAATTAAAAAATCAGAAATTGCCGAACAAGTACGCGGAGAAATTACGGCCATCTATAATTGGTTTATAGGATCTTCCGCGCGTTCGAGTGAATATGATTCCTTGATGCGACAAACCGAACAAATGATTTCAAAAATCACTGGGTTAATTTATTACTTTGGTCAAGAAATGCATCAGTATAGAAGTCGTAAAAAGGATTATATAAAGATCGCTGAATGGTTCAACCAAGCAGAAACGATTCCTGAAGCTCAAAAAATGTATGCTGGTATTTTTGGCCTTGAACATACGCGTCATTATTATATTCCCGAAGTTAGTGAAGCAACAAGTACGAAAGAAGATAGTTGGGAATTACTTCCTGCCAAATTGCATTTAGGTCAGCGGGGCCGTGGACGAACGACCGAAACCCGAGCACGCGCCTTTTCAATCGATTCTCAAAAACAATACGAACAAATGGCGACATACTTAAAGCAGGAAACCAAGCGAAAAGAACGAGTGTTAAGTTATTTTAAAGATGATTTTCTAGACTTTGAAAAAATTCAAACCTTAGACAGTGTTTCTCGTCAGATTTTTTTACGATGGATCAGTTCATCCTTGGCAACAGCTAGTGAGTATATTATGACCGAATTTGATTTTTCAGTCACGATTCATTTAGAAAAAGAACATCGCATCAACGTATCTTGTGAAGATGGCGTTTTAGAAATGCCAGCAGTCACGATGAAGAAAGGAGTTTCTGCTTGAAAAGAGAAGACTATGAACGAGCCTTTACCTTGTTATTAGAAAATTTTTGGATTTTACGTAGCGAATCGCCAGAAGATTACTTCTTCTTACGCAAACATCAAGTAGAACTCGGTCAAGAACTACGCAATCGTTTCGGAATGAACTTAATTGTAAGAGCTCCCTTTATTCAAATCGTCAAACGTCCGCATGAATTAGCGTCATGGATGGGAGATACAGAATTTATCGACAAGTTAGACTATGTTTTGTTTGCATTGTGTATGGCTTATGTGGAGGAAAAAGAAGAAGAGTCCGCCTTTATGATGGATGATTTGACCCGAGCCCTTGATTTGATGATGCCAGAGACAGTGACGGTTGATTGGACCTTGTATCATCATCGGCGTAGTCTGGTACGAGCCCTTTTAAAGATGGAGGATCTTCATTTGATTCAAATCATCCAAGGAGATACAGCTGGATTTGAGGAATCAGAAAATAACCAAGAGATTTTATTTATGACGACACCGCAAACTCGCTACTTTTTAGCACAAGTACCTGCGTCATTGACCGAATTCACTGATTTTGACCAGTTTTGGGAAATGATCAATGATAATCGTAATTTAGAAGCCAATCAAGTTATTTATCAACGCTTAATTATGGAACCACAGATTCAGCGTGAAAAAACAAATCCAGAAACTTTTACGCGTTTAAATAATTATTATCGCTATTTCTATGAATTTTTTGAAGAGAAAAGTCCCTTTACATTAGAAGTCTATAAAGATTATGCTAGTTTGACCGTACAGAGTCGTAAAAACTGGCAGATATTTCCCAGTAACAAGGTTGTCGACGATATTTTGATTCAATTAGCCACCTTAATTAGGGCAGACAAACGTCAGTCTGATGGGTATGGTCGACTGTTTTATTCCCAACCCAATTGGCAAAACTTGATCAAAGAATTGCAAAAAAAGTATCAGGGCTATTGGTCGAAGGAGTTTAAAGAGATGTCATTAGACGAGCTAGAAAAAGCCGTTGTGAACAGAGGCATCGATTGGCAACTGATGCAAAAAGCGGAAACAGGGATTTATGTAAATCCGGTATTCGCTCGAATTATAGCTGAAATGGAGGAAGACAATTGAGCAAATGGGTATTAAGTCGCGTCGGTTTGATTAACTTTTGGTATTATCAAAACCAAATTTTTGAGTTTGCGGATGGGAAAATGTTATTACGTGGTGCCAATGGTTCTGGAAAATCATTAACCATGCAAAGTTTATTTCCAGTCCTTTTAGATGGTGTCACTGCTTCTTATCGTCTGGATTCTTTTGGTTCACGTTCGCGACGTATGGAAGATTACTTGCTTGGAGAAAAGGAGGTCTCCGGTCGTCAAGACGGGACTGGTTATTTATTTGTTGAATACAAACAAAAAGAGCGCGATGAATATTTGACCTGTGGGATTGGAATGAGTGCCAGACGAGGAGCTTCTTTAAAAAAATGGTTTTTTGCCTTAGAAGATAACTCCCGAATTGGTCAAGATTTTTCTTTATGGGATCGAGTGAATGAACAAGAAAGACGACCCTTTACCAAACGCATATTACGTAATCGCATCGAAGGACATGGACGGATCCTTGAGACACCAGGCGAATACAAACAATATGTCAATGACCATGTCTTTGGCTTTGATTCTATCGAACAATACGATGAATTGATTGCCTTATTGATTAATTTGCGTAGTCCCAAATTGTCAAAAGAATTTCGTCCAACGGTGATCTATGAAATTTTACGTAATTCCTTACCCAAATTAAAAGATGATGAATTATTGCCCTTATCCCAAACCATTGAAAAATTAGATGGACACCGAGAACGCATCGAAGAAATTAGTGTGGAAATCCGCGAGTTAAACCGTTTTGCCAATCAGTATAAACGCCTGCATGAAGAGGTGTTGGGACAAATAGCGACAAGGTGGTTAGACTATGATAAACAAAAGATGCAACAAACCAAAAGGCAAGAGGAACTAGAAAAAAACTTGCAAGAAACGTCTTATCAACAAAAAGAAGCGGAAGAAAAACAAGAAAAAGGCTCGATTCGATTAGAAATATTGGAAAATAAAATTGAAGAATTGAGTCATCACGAAAGCTTTTCTTTAGTGAAAAAAGGCCAAGAATTACAAGAAGAATTGTCACGCTTACAAGGACAAATTACGGCCACAGAAAAAGAACTCACCATTAATCAAGAACGTTTGACTAGCCAAAAAGAACGCTATGACAAGTATGAACTCGAGTTAGAAAACAAGCTTTCAGATATGTCTGACTTATTAGTTGATAATGAACAATATCTTGAAATGCTCTCCCTTACAGAACTGGACGGCTTTTATACGCCACGGATGCAAGAGGGTTCCTTATCAGATGCTGATTTTAATTATTGGAAAAAAGAAGTGCGGCAAAAAGATGCCCATTTTCAAAAAATGGGAGAAGAATTGAAAAACTTGACCTATGTAAAAGAAAAACTCAAAAACTTAGAACATCAAAAAGGACAATGCCAACAAGAACTTGATCAATTGAGTCGTGATTTAAATCAATGGCAAGAAACCTATCGTTATGAATTGGATCAATGGAAAAGCAGACTTGACCGTTGGTATGAAACTTCTCCAATCGAGATGTCTGATCAACAATATGGTCAAATTCTATATTTGATGGATCAACTCGCAGAAGAACGCTTCTTCACTGCAGACATTTTAGAACCTTTGCATCAAGCCTATGAGGAGGCCTTGTTAGAAAAGCAACGGGCGGTTGTACCAATCGAACAACGTATTTTAACTTATCAGACACAACAAGAGCAATTCCAAACAGAAAAAGCGGAATGGGAAAAAATGAAATTGCCAGAACCGCCGCGGAGTGAAACTCGTCTAGAAAATCGTGAAAAGCTTACAGAAAGTTCCGATGATTGGATTCCCTTTTATCGTGCCGTCGATTTTAAAAAAGACATTTCTAGGAAACAGCGCGATGTCATTGAGGGAGTCTTGTATGCTTCAGGAATCTTAGATGCATTGATTTCACCAAAAGAGTTGGTATTGTCTGAGGATGTTCGCATCCAACCCAACCCGCAATTTTTTACCACCACCTTAGAAGATTATCTAGAAACTCAGCCGGAATTATCAGAAGAAATGACGGCATTGACGCAAGATATCTTACAAACTATTTTGTTAGACGACCCTAAAGAAGGCCTTGCTACGATTTCTTTAAATGGCACCTACGCGATTGGACCATTAAAAGGGGCCATGCGAGAAGGGTATCAAGCTTCTTTTATTGGCGCAGCGAGTCAGGAACGGTTTCGTCAAGAAAAAATCGATGAATTGACCACACAACTTGCAGCCTTGGATCAATTGATTGAAAAAGACCAAGCAGCTATTGAAGTGTTGCATGATCAAACCAATAGAATTAAGGATTCTTATAAAGAAAGGCCACAAGGAAGCGATGTTTTTCAAGCGTTAAAAGAAATTGATCGAATGACAAATCACTACGAAGACAAAGAAAAAACGTATCAGTTATATGTCAAACAAGTAGAAATAGCGACTAAAGAAAAGGACGAAATTTATACAAAGCTCCAAAAAAATAGCCGCTCTGATGCTTTTTCATTGACCATTGAAAATTATGAAACAGCTCGAAAATATACTCAAAATTATCGCGAAAATATAGAAGATAGTTATGGCTATTTTCACCAAAGTTTGAGTTTACGCGATCAGTTGCAAGATACCCATACGCGAATTGATGAACTTAAAGAAGATGAGTCGCGTTTGTATGACACACGGGCCGAACAAAAAAGCTATCATGAAAAGACCCGAGGAAGCTTAAATGAAAATAAAAAGCAACAGGCCTTGGTTCATGCTGATGAAATCAAAGCAGAATTAAGCCAAGCCATCCATGAGCAAAAAGAACTAAAGGCCACGGATAAAAAACTTCAGGTTGATTTACGAACGATGGATCGTCAAAAAGCACAGACGCAAGAACGCTACGACCAATTGAAAATCAATCTAGCAATTGTTGTTGAAGGAGAAGAGTTGTGGCAACGATTGTTCCAAAAAGAAAGCCAACGAAATCAATTAGAAGTTGACAACTTAAAAAGTTTGGCCAAAAAACAACGACGCGACATTGACGGAAAAAAGATCCGTAACCTAGAAACGAATTTTTTACAAGGCTTTAATTATGTCAATGAGCAGTTGCGCGATTACCAACCTCGCTTGGAAAATGAAAGTAACATCGAATTAACCGAAGAACAACGAACGCGCTTTGCTGAAATTGAAGGCTACAACAATTTTAGAATTCCTTATTTTGAAGCAGAACAAGAACGACAAAACATTTTTTATTTACAAGAACAGTTGGGCAGCCAACAAGAAACGTTGCAGGCATTATTGGTCAAAGAAGACAAAGAATTGTTTGAAAAAATCATCCTAGATTCGATTGGTAAAATTTTGCGACAACGCATCGAACAAGCGATTAAATGGGTGAAAAAAATGAATGAACTCTTGCAAAATCAAGAAAATTCATCCGGTTTAACCCTATCAATCGTCTGGAAAGAACTAGCAAGTACCAGTGAAAAAGATTTGGGAACTCGTGAATTATTACGGCTTTTACGCAAAGATCCCCGCATTTTGACACCAGAAGATATTGAAGCAATGACGACCCATTTCCAAGAAAAGGTTCATTATGCCCAAGAACAACTGCAATTAGATCCAGACGAATCAGGGACCTTGTTCCAAGCTATTTCTAAAGTTTTGGATTATCGAGAATGGTTTTCTTTTGAATTGCGATTTAAACGCGCCAATGAAGGCTATCAGTGGAAACCATTAAGTGACAATCAATTCAATATATTCAGTGGTGGTGAAAAAGCAATCGCTATGTATCTTCCTTTATTTGCGGCGGTCTATTCTCGTTACCAAGAAGCAAGACCGAGTTGTCCTTACCTCATTACCTTAGACGAAGCTTTTGCTGGAATTGATGATTTAAATATCGAGCAATTGTTCAAAGCCTGTGAACAGCTAGATTTCAATTATATTATGAACTCGCAAGCGTTATATGGAGAATATGCAACAGTTAAAAATTTGATGACTTATCAATTGGTTCGTCCACAAAATGCCTCGCTGGTATCTGCCATTCAATACTTATGGAATGGGAAGCAACGTCGGCTAGTTACTGATGGAAAGGATGCAAAATGAGTGAAACAATAGAGGCTAAGCAATATTTTAAAGCACCTATTTTTAAACAAGTGGCCAAAGAGTTATGGAGAAGATATTATAAAACTAGCTCTTTTGGACGATCGATGGGCTTAAACCGATTTGAAACAAGCGATTTAGAACCACTACGAATTTTTTTAGGTGTTTCACTTGTTGATTGGAAGACAAAGAAGACAATCACAGTCGCACAGTTTCAACAAGCCTTAAACGAGAGTATCTTTCACCTTGATATCGCTGATTTTATTTTGCTAGTTACCAAACGTTCATTGGTACTCCAAGAAGAAGAACAAGCTCTAAAAAAACAGGCATTTCAAGATTTTTGTCAGACCATCGAGCAGATTTCGCCTATTTTTTTAGAAAATTTGTCTATCAAGCAACTTCAACACTGGCATGAACAGAAAGTAAACGTAGCGGTTTTTGAAAAGGTTGCCCAAGGGTTAGAAAATTTGCCGACAGAGTACACGCGTTTGCCTGTATTTGCTTACCAAATCACGGGTAATCCCCATGCCTTTGATGAAACGACCCAAACAGGTCAGCTCTTTATGCAAGTCTTGGCAGGTCAAGCAGATTTATCAACTTCGGAAAAAGAATTATCGAAAACCGAAGAAAAGCATGCCGTACTAAGTGAGGCGTATTTGTTAAAAGATGATATTAAAAATAATGTTTCCTTAAGAGGCTTGCTGGCAAAAAAAGGACAAAGGTGGGACGGTTTATGGCAACAAGCATGTCAGGAAAACACTTCTTGGAACGTTCCTCTAAAAGAAGTCTTGTCGGTTGAAAAACTCCAACCCTACCAAGGAAATAGTGTATTTATTATCGAGAATTCGGGAATTTATTCAATTTTACTCGAAGAATTTCCGCGAGCAACGTTTGTCTGTTCAAGTGGGCAATTCAATTATACGGTCTGGACCCTACTTAGAAAGTTGGCCAGATCAAACGTGTCTATTTATTATTGTGGCGATTTGGATCCAGAAGGGTTAGATATGGCCCAACGGTTGTTGGATAGTTTTCCCGAGCGCTTAAAAACCATTGGCATGACACCGGACTTTTTTGATAAAGGAAAAACAACCAAAGAAATTTCAGAACCTCGTTTAAAAAAGATGAATCGTTTGACGGATCCCAATTTACAGTTGGTTGCCGAACAAATCCGTACCACCAATATGGTCGCTTATCAGGAAGGAACGATTCCTGAATTGATTCAAACGATAGAAGAAATTTTGTATAATGAAACGAATACTAGAGGAAGTGAAGCATTTGTTGATGTTTAATGAAAAAAGCTTTCAGGCCTTTGAAGAACAAACCTTAGAAGGTCGAATGAAAGCCATACGTAGTGAAATCCAACCTGTTTTTCAAGAATTAGATGATTCATTTAAAGATGAATTAGAAAAAGAATTAGATACCGAGCTTTTTGTCCATATTGCCCAACATCGTCGTCGGACCGTCCATCCGCCGGCTAATACTTGGTCGGCTCTTAGTCAACAAAAACGTGGCTATAAGATGGAACCTCATTTTCAGTTAGGCATTTGGCCAGACTATGTTTTTATGTGGCTTTCGATTATTGATCAGCCACCTGGAAAAGAAGAAATGGGAAGAATTTTAGCAGATCATCGTTTTTTATTTGAAAAGTTACCCGCAGATTTTGTCATCAATCAAGACCATACTGTTAAAGATTATCAACAATTGACGTCTGAAACTTTGGAAAAAGTGCTGAAACGTCTGATTGCTGTCAAAAAAAGTGAGTTGCAAGTTGGACGAATCATCAAAAGTGATAGTGAAAAATGGCAAGACCCTCAAAGTGCTCGTGCGTATATGATGGACACTTATCGTCAGTTACTGCCAATTTATCAACTGTTAATGAGCCAAATGAGAACAACAAACCTTTAAAAGAAAAACAGTTGTTGTGTATGTGCTTATACAAGTTGTTTGATAAAGATAATCATAGCTTAGAAAATGTCTGTATGAATAAGCAAAAGCGCACGGAAACCAGTGTTTCCGTGCGCTTTTGGTGCGCCTAGAATGGGCGATAACTTGGTGGTGAAAGTCTGATACAGGCTTGGCAGTAGGAACTGTTAGATAAAGGCAAGGTGGCAACCGCAAGATGGAAGTTAGAGTAAGCCGACGACGAACACTTGCATTGACGAACAGAAAACTTCATACAAGGTTGAATAGGGACGGATGAGCTTGCCAAACAAAGCAAAGTCCGATGCTGCACGAATTCCACACAGTAAATGAAGCAGTGACATGAGTGGAAAGTTATCGCACCTTACCGGGGGAGATCTCACTACCGACTTAGTAGTACCAACGAATAGTGAGAAGTCATCAGAGGTCATAGTAGGAAACTTTGGTTCTGAAAAACTAAACCAAGAGAAAAGTGCAGCTCTGCACACTTTTTACACGTGAAAATAGACAACGCGTAAGAGGCTATATAGATAAGGAGAAAGGCTGGAAGCTAAGGGAATATCAAGAAGTGCTGAGTGACAACAAGTGAAAAAGTAAATAGTAGAGAACATTGATGTCTCAAGAAATAAAATTGTACATCGTTTGACTCTTGAAATAGCCGTATACGGATCCGTACGTATGGTGGTGTGAGAATGATGAAAAGTTATTTAACTTTTCCCTCTACTCGATTAGCCAAGCATCGTGAGTATTCGTTGAGGTAGACGGTTTTTGATCGGAATTACAATCAGACCACACGAGATAGCTTTCAGACATTCAATAAGTACAAAAGGGTAGAAACCATTCGCAAAAGATTGTGGCCAAGTTAATTGGCCTATAAGTTTTAGCCAAAAAGTACCGAATAATAGGACGAGTAAAAAGCCGCTTAATTCAATTGCGATTGTCCAAAAGAAAGTAAAAGGGACTTTTTTAAGTAAGGTACCAATCAACCAAGCCATAGGCAAAAAGCCAATCAAGAATCCGCCAGTTGGACCAATCAAGGCTGCTATGCCACTACCTCCGCCAGCAAAAACAGGAAAACCAATCAGACCTAACAAAAGATAGATAAAAATTGCAATGGTTCCGATCTTGCGGTTCAGTAGTGCCACGATCAAACCAACGATAAATGTTTGTAAACTAAAAGGCACTAGGCCAATCGGAATTGTAATTTGGGAAAAAACGGCGATGACAGCTGCAAAAATAGCTGCTAATAATTGTTCCTTTAAAGATATTTTCAAATAGACACCAGCTTTCGTAAACTTTATTTTTAAATTCGGTTGACGAAAAGTAGTATACCATAAAAATGTCTAATTAAAAAGCTCATTGAATTTATGGTTTAAGGAAATGTAACAAGCTCAAGAAAGCTTTCAAAGGCGATCAAAATGATTTAAATACTCAGGGCGACTGTCATGAGTGACCATTAAGACGGTCAGGAAAGAAGACATTGGTAAGTGTCTAAAAAATGGCAAATACGAGTTGTAAGGCAATGATTGTTTTGAGTTGGAATCAATATTTTTTCATTTAAACGCTATCTCTCCTAGATGAAGTTTATTTTTTGCCTTGCTTTAGTATCTAAGATATCAAGAGTCCAAGGAATAGATGACATCAAAATAATTTTGGGTCTCCTTATGTAGGGCATGGGTAACACAGATGACTGTCAACTCGGGATCAGACAATAGGTTTTTTTCAACGGCAATCGCATTTTGATGATCCAAGCTACTGGTTGCTTCGTCTAAAATCAAAAGGGGCTTTTTATCGAGTAGTTGCCGAGCAATCGTGAGCCGTTGTAACTGGCCGCCCGATAGATTTGTTTGATTAGCGGCGATGGAAGTCTCTAATCCTTGAGGCAGACTGTCAATAAAGGGCTTTGAACTCGAGTTTTCTAAAGCTTGTACTAAATCAGGTTCTGAATAATTTCGTTCGAGTGTGATGTTATACAGAATGGATTTTTGAAATAAATAAGGAGATTGTGCGACATAAGCGACATTGTTGTGCCAACTACTAGGTGATATCTTAGTAAAATCATGTCCATCAATCCTGATTTGCCCACTATAGTCTTGATAACGTCCTGTCAAAATATTGAGAAGCGTTGATTTACCGCTACCACTTTCACCAGTAATGGCATACTTTTTGCCTTTCTGAAAGGTCATTTCGGGAAAGTGGATTGTGTTGTCTTTCTAGCTATAAGCTAAATCATGAATGGTTATGTTGTCAGAAAAAGTGAGCGCGTGAGTTTCCTGATCCTTTTCTAAAGCCACTTTCGGATATTTTTCTAGCAAAGCGTTGGTGGCTTTGATATGGGAATTTGCTGTTGAAAATTGGATCAAATAGTTAAAAAAAGTTTCCAGCTAATTGTCCTGTGGCCTTGACTGAGCCGATTGTAACTTCGCCTGCGAAAATCAACAGACAATTGATGAAAAAAATGGTTGTTTGAGCTAACAAACTGGATGAATTTAAAAGTAGCTGCAACCAAGCAAATGTTTTGGTGTAATTGATATTATCTTCCTTGAACTGTTCGTAAGCTTTAGCAATCTCTTTTAAAATGAGTTTCGTTTTATTCAGATTAAAAAGCGTATCAAAGCCCCCTAAAGAATTGGCTGAGACACGAGTTAAATTTTCGGAAGAAAGGGAGACCTTCTTGGCTTTTTCTGATATTTTTTTGTTTAAAGGTCGTGGCGCTAAGATAATTACAATTGATAAGAGCATAGCCGCTACCAATAAAGAAACATTGAATTGTAATAAGGCAATACCCGAAAAGACAACTAGCATGATGGCACTGAATAAAGAATAGATTTGAGAAAAGCCTTTTTGATTGATCACAGCCATAGCATTGGTCAACCAAGAAACATAGTCAGCTAGACTTATTTCTTGTTTAGTAGTTAATTTATTTTCCTGTAGTAAATACTTAAATTCTTCTAAGCTAACATTCAGGCGTTGAAGGTATTTATATAAATCTTCAAAGGAAGTAGCAGAGTTCTTGTTTTCAAATGAATTTAAGGTACTACGATGGCAAATTTCTTCAGCCAATTGTGCTTGTGTCAAACCGCGGTCCTTTCTTAGGGACCGAATAAGTTGTCCCGTTTTCATATTTTATTCTCTGACGAATTTTGCGACATTTGTGATATAGTTTTTTTGTGAAAATATATACTAATTACTGTGTGTAAAGAAAGAAGGCGAAATACACAGTGTATCCTTATAATGATGATGTTTGGAATGATTTAGGTCTTTAAAAAAATCCCCAGCACTTTTGAAGTGCTGGGGATAAAATTCTCTTACATCAATTTGTTGTAGTATTCAACGATGAATGATTCGTCAACATCAGGAGTCAATTCTTCACGTTCTGGTAAACGAGTTAAAGAGCCTTCTAATTTATCATCATCAAAACTTACAAAAGCAGGGCGACCAACAGTTGCTTCAAGAGCATCTTTGATGGTAACCATTTCTTTTGATTTTTCACGAATGCCTACAACTTGACCTACTTCTACATGATAAGAAGCAATGTCGACGCGTTTGCCATCAACAGTGACATGGCCATGGTTGACTAATTGACGTGCTTGACGACGAGTTGTCGCTAAACCTAAACGATAAACGACATTGTCAAGACGTTGTTCAAGTAAGATCATGAAGTTAACCCCATGTTTACCTTCTTTGAATTTGCTTGCTTTTACAAACAAGGTACGGAATTGGCGTTCATTCAAACCATACATTAAACGTAATTTTTGTTTTTCAGCTAATTGCATGCCATACTCAGAACGAGCACCACGACTGGTTGGGCCATGTTGACCGGGAGCGTAAGGGCGACGAGCTAATTCTTTTCCTGAGCCTGTTAAAGAAATGCCAAGGCGACGGGAAACTTTCCATGATGGACCTGTATAACGAGACATTAAAAATTCCTCCAATAAATTTTTTGGAGTAAAATAATTCGATGAAAAAGTCACGATCCGTGTAGTTTGTTTTTCAATCTTCACCTTTGCAGCCGCGGTTACACAATTGAACCTAAACAGGCAAACAAACTGGGGACGAGTTCGTATTTTTCTGCTGCATTATTTTACACAATGAGCATTATACCTTGA
This sequence comes from Candidatus Tetragenococcus pullicola, assembly GCA_019115705.1. Taxonomy (GTDB): domain Bacteria; phylum Bacillota; class Bacilli; order Lactobacillales; family Enterococcaceae; genus Tetragenococcus; species Tetragenococcus pullicola. Next base: position 14,913 of record DXDB01000203.1, read on the forward strand.
AAAAACAGCATCTGTCAAGGAAATGTTCTGCTTTAAATGAAAGTAATGAGAGCCCTTATAGTAAAAGTAGGCATAGCTTAAAAAAGTAGTGACTGCAAATGGCAAACAGAGAGAATGTGAATTTCTAAAAAAGTAAATTGAAAATGAGACAGGATACATTTCATTGATTGTGTTATACTACATAAAAAGATGGAAGGAGTATCATGATGGCAAAGATTCCTGGTGAATATAAATTTAAAGATGGCAGTAGAGTTTTAGCTCGTGTAGTAGTACAGGATTACTTCACAAAAGAGAGAGCAGTAATTTTTTCTAAAGAGAATGATCCAAAATATTACTCTCTGGAAGTACACGAGTTTGGTCGCATGCTTGCAGTCCCTGAGCAAAAACAGAATATAAGTTTATATCGCAGTCTGTTTCAAGGACGTGAAGATGTGTATGCCAATCGGTGGTTTAACAAAAAGTTAAATCGTTTTAGTTATAGTCCTACCTATATTTGGAAACGAGATCCACAATTGGGTAAAAGTAAAATTGCTGAGGATGAACATGGGAATCGCCGTTATCAAGCGTTGACAGATGATAAAGTGCGTCGCCACTTGAACGGACAAGATTTTTTAGGTGTCTATCCAATTCTAAAAGACGAGACCTGTTATTTTGTAGCGTTAGATTTTGATAAAAAGGAATGGAAAACAGCTGCGGTTAGTCTTCTTCATATTGCACAAACTCTTGGAATAGAAGCGCATTTAGAACGATCGCAATCTGGAAATGGTGCGCATGTATGGATTTTTTTCAAAGAAGCAATTCCTTGCAAGATGGCACGCAAATTAGCTTCTTCACTTTTGACTAAAACAATTATGGAAAATCCACAATTATCTTTTGCTTGTTTTGATCGTATCTTTCCGAGCCAGGATACTTTACCTGGACCAAAAAGTAAATCGTTCGGTAATTTGATTGCTCTGCCTTTGCAAGGAAATCGACTTGCACAAGGAAACAGTGCTTTTTTGGACGAAGACCTATTACCTTACGAGGATCAGTGGCAGTATTTAGCGAATATCAACCGGTATTCGCGTGAGGAAGTGTCAAATTTCATTGAAAGAATTGTATCAACTTATGAGCTCGCTTTCTTTGAATCGGAGAAAGAAGAATCAATCGATCTCTTGAAGGAAGTACCTCCTAAAATGGAAAAGTTAACTATCCAATCATCCAACGTTTTGACTATTGACAAAGCTGAATTAGATAAACAAACGTTAGCTCGTTTAAAAGGACTGGCTTCTTTTCATAATCCCGAGTTTTATCAAAAGCAAGCGATGCGAATGTCGACCTACCAACTCCCCCGAATTATCTCTTTATATGAAGAAAACGAAGAAAATTTATATTTACCGAGAGGATTGAAGGATCGTCTTTATGAAGTCGTTGAGCAAATCGATTGGCAAGAAGAAAATACGAAGAGCCGGAAAATCAAAGTAACCTTTCAAGGGAAATTACGTGGTGAACAAAAGGAGGCGTTTGCGGCAACAAATGAACATAAAACGGGTGTGATCAGTGCCAAAACAGGCTTCGGAAAAACTGTTTTGGCTTGTAAAATGATTGCTAATAAAAAAGTTAACACGCTGATTTTAGTTCAGAATAAAAATTTGTCTGATCAATGGAAACATTCTTTAGAGCAGTTTTTAAAAATCGATAGTCAGCCTCTTGTTGAATATACAGCGACAGGACGAAAGCGAAAAAAAGAGAGGATTGGTCAGCTATACGGAGGAAAAGATAAAAGAAGTGAGTTAGTAGATATTGCTACTTTTCAAACTTTGGCTAAACGCAAAGACAGTGCAGATTTAATCAACCGATATGGTATGGTCATTGTGGATGAATGTCATCATATCCCGGCAAATACTTTCGAGCAGGTACTGATTGCGTGTAAAGCAAACTATCTCTATGGCTTGTCAGCTACACCCAAGCGAAAAGATGGACATGAGCCAATCATTTTTATGCGATTGGGCCCAGTGATTTGGCAAGATAATCGAAAATTAGGCACTCCTACTCTCGAACAAAAACTTTATCCACGTTTTGTAACAACTGGCGAAGATAGACAAGCTGTAATCAGCCAAAATACCATCCAGGAAAACTATCATTTGATTATGGAAAATGAAAGACGTAATGACCAAATTTGTGTCGATATTTTAAAAGAGTATAACGCTAAACGTCACATTTTGGTCTTGAGTGATCGCATTAATCATTTACAGCTGCTACAAGAAAGAATCGCTAAGCTTTCGCAAAAACCACTTTGTTATCAGTTGACAGGGCGACTCAGTGATCGTAAGCAACGTGAAATCACTGAGAAGCTACAACAGGAGAAACGTCCTTTCATTTTATTTGCAACGGGGAGTTTTATTGGGGAAGGATTTGATTTGGCGAGTCTTGATACAATCCTATTGACAATGCCCATATCGGGAGCAGGTCGCATTGAGCAATATTTAGGACGATTACAGCGAAATCTCCATCAGAAAACTGAATTACATCTGTATGATTATATCGATTTTGTAATTCCTATGTTTTCTAACATGTATCAAAAACGTTTAGCCACTTACCGAAAGCTGCATTACCAGGTTGTAGTTGATAAGAAAAGCATGCAAGAAAAACCGGTTATTTTTTCAGAAGAAGAATATTTGGCAAGTTTTGAAAAAGATTTGATTAACGCAAAAAAAGAAATCGTCCTAGCGACCGCAGTTCTAAGTCGTTCCATTGTTCAAAAGATTCAGCAATTAAAAAAAGAAAAACAAGTGGAAGTTTGGACGACATTGCCTACAATGCTCGATGAAAAATACCAAACAGTCCAGCAAAACTTGATTAGGACTCTTGAAAAAGAAGTTGTTGTCAAATGTCGAGAGATTTTTGTACCAAACTTATGTGTAATTGATCGTGAAATTTCTTGGTACGGGTCTATTCGATTCTGGGGAAAGAATACGCAGAAAACCATATTACGGCTCAAATTTCCAAGTGTAGCTAAAAAGTTTTTGCAAGTTTGGAATCAAGAATAGAAGACTTATGACGTTAAAAATTGCGGAAACACCTTATGAAAAGGAATTTCTGAATGGAAACCTTAGCCGACATTGATTATAAAACATTATTTTGCTGAAACTTTCACAAAAAGCTTTACAATAAACGTAGGTATCATTAGAATAAGGAAGAAACGTATGAAGAGGCGTTAAAAAAGTAAAGGTAAGGGTGAAACGTGTTGAATCCTATTTCTCCGTTGTTTGAAAAGATTGATTCGTCGATCAGTAAAAAAGTTGATTTGATTCAAAATAGTTATGCTCGCTATGCAGTGCGCGCGATGTTGGCTTGTTTGTTCCTGACATTAGGGACGGCCATTGCATTTGCTACGGCGATGAAAGTTGAAGAATTTCTTCCAGGATCGGGGAAATTATTATTTGGTTTTATGTTTAGTTGGTCTTTGGTGATGATCTTATATATGAACGCTGAGCTTGGCACTTCGAACATGCTCTTTATGACGGTAGGTGTTTATCGTAAAAAGATTGATGTTAAAATGGCTAGTAAAATTTTGTTTACATGTATTTTATTTAACTTAGTGGGTGGCTTGCTTTTTGGCTACTTGATTTCTTTGACAGGTCCTTTTCAAAACTTACCGACTGAAAATTTTATGTATACGGCAATTAATGGAAAGTTGACAAAATCTACCTTACAGATTTTAGTAGAGGGGATGTTTGCTAATATCGTTGTAAATACAGCAGTGCTTATTAATATGCGTATGAAAGATGATGCTGGCAAAGTTTTTGCGACAATCTTTATTATCTTCATTTTTGCTTTTTTAGGTTATGAACACGTCATCGCCAATTTTCCTGCTTTTACGTTAGGCTACTTTGCTTCAAAAGGAACACTGGATGCCATGACAGTAGGAAATGTTGTTCATAATATTGTATTTGCTCTAATCGGAAATTATATTGGTGGCGGCTTAGTTATCGGTCTGGTTTATGCATGGTTAAATAATTCAAAATCAAATTATGTCGATTAAAAAAATCTTCCTATAAAATAGTGATTGAAAAGTTTTAACGTAATTTTTCAGACTATTTTGTAGGATTTTTTATTTTTTAGGAAAGCACACCTTTTGCCCAATGATAAAAACTTGGTCAATTTATTTTGACGAGTGTGGTCAATATGAATAGTGCTTAATCGCTTAGAGGAACGACTGCCTACTGTGCCTTTAACCCATAAAGATACAGAAGAACTGGAAACTATTGTGTCTTTAACCTGTAAAGATACAGAAGAACTGGAAACTACTGTGTCTTTAACCCATAAAGATACAGAAGAACTGGAAACTATTGTGCCTTTAACCCATAAAGATACAGAAGAATCGAAAACTATTGTGCCTTTAACCTGTAAAGATACAGACGAACTGAAAACTATTGTGCCTTTAACCTGTAAAGGTACAGAAGAACTGAAAACTATTGTGCCTTTAACTCATAAAAATACAGAAAAACGCTAGCGTACTGATTGAACTTGGTGAAAGAATCACTCGCTTGGTTCGATTGTCATTCTAGATTTTCTGAAAAGATTTCCTTGGCTAAAAAATCCAAAGTTTGCGGTGATTTGTCATGGTCTATGTTAAAATAAATGGAAGCATTTATTATTTTTTTGGAGGAAATATAAATGAAATTAAATATTAAGCGAGTGACAGTCGTTGGCATCGCCTTTTTGACCATCTCCGCCTTTTGGCAGCTTTATGATTTTGCGGTTCCTTTATTGTTACGACGTGACTTTGAAATTCCTGATACATTGCTGGGTGTGGTCATGTCTCTTGATAACATTTTGGCTTTGGTATTGCTGCCTTTTTTTGGGTCTCTTTCAGATAAGACATCGACGAAATTAGGCAAACGGATGCCTTTCATTTTGGTAGGGACTGTTGTTGCTGCCTTTGGTATGTTGTTATTGCCCTATGCTGCCGATGCACAAAAACTAGGCTTATTTATTGGTTCGCTGGCCATTGTGCTGTTGTTTATGTCGGTTTATCGTTCGCCGGCTGTCGCACTGATGCCTGATGTGACCATCAAACCCTTGCGTTCTCAAGCAAATGCAATTATTAATCTTATGGGAGCTATCGGCGGTGTCGTTACCTTGGCTGGGCTCACGTTATTAGATCCTTTACAATTCGGCTATTTCCCTATTTTTCTTTTGATTGCTGGATTGATGTTACTGGGTCTGGTCGTGATGTTAGTTATTGTGAAAGAAAATCGTTGGGCAAAAGAAATGGAAGTCGATACCTTGGCTTACCATGTGACTGAAATCAAAGAAGATCCCAAAACGAAAGCATTGCCACAAGCAGTCAAACGATCGCTAACCTTTATGCTTATCTCGATTGCCTTATGGTTTATGGGTTATAATGCTGTGATTTCAGCTTTTTCAAGATATGCAACGATTCAAATTGGTTTGACAGATGCACAGGCGTCCGCAATTTTATTAGTCGCTAATGTTGGGGCAATTGTTTCCTTTATCCCAGTTGGTACCTTTTCAGCAAAGGTCGGTCGTAAGAAAACCATTCAATTGGGCGTCATCTTATTGACGTTAGTTTTTGCCACGGCTACTCTTTACAAAGGATTTACTCCTTGGATCTATATCAATTTTATATTAGCCGGTGTAGCCTGGGCGGCAATTAATGTCAATTCTTTGCCCATGGTTTTAGAAATGTCAGATGCAGGCGATGTCGGTAAATACACTGGTTTATACTATGCCTTTTCAATGGCTGCTCAAATCGTTACACCAATTTTATCGGGTGTGTTGTTTGATTCAATTGGCTATGAAATCTTATTTCCCTATGCGGCCATTTTTGTTTTCTTCGCCTTTTTGACAATGTCACAAGTCAAACATGGGGATACAATCGTAGAAAGTGAGGAAAAATAGTTTTGGTTATTTGGTTCCTTCTTATTTTTGTTCTTTATGTATTTTTAATTGCACCCAGTACAAGTAAACGCACCTTTAAACAAACTCATTATGCTCATCGTGGGTTTCATTCAGTAGATAAAGGCATTAAGGAAAACACCTTGCCTGCTTTTGAAGCGGCTATTGAAAAAAACTATGGCATCGAATTGGACGTGCAGTTATCAAAAGATGGACAAGTTGTCGTTTATCATGACGACGATTTGTTTCGTTTGGAAAAAGATAAACGCCAAGTTTCTGATTGTACCTTAGAAGAACTTCGGACCTATCAATTGCCTTTATTGACAGAAGTATTGCAAACGGTGGATGGGAAAGTTCCTTTGATTGTTGAGTTAAAAAATCTTCCGTTTAAAAAATTGGTTTCATTTTGTGAGCAAGTCTATGACATTTTAAAAGAATATTCAGGCCCTTACTGTATTGAAAGTTTTAATCCCATGATTGTGGCTTGGTTTAAAAAACAGGCACCAGAAGTCATGCGTGGTCAACTGATTCAACCAACAAAAGAATACCCGAATGTTTGGCTAGGCTTCTTTTTAAATACCTATCTCTATCAATTTATGACGCGGCCGCATTTTATTGCCTTTGAATTAAAGACAAGTCATATTAATCCATCATTTGTAATCAATCAGCTGTTGGGAGTTCAGTCAGCGTTGTGGACCGTTCGTTCGCCTAAAGAAGAACGAGCAAACATCGATACCTATATTTTTGAAAGTTATTTCCCAAATGAAAGTTTCAAGAAAAATTGAAAAATGTCGTAACTTGTGATTAAGTAGTAGATGAGAGTTATTTAAATAAAAGGAGAATTTTATACCTTATGAATCGAAAACTTTTTGCCTTTGATATTGATGGTACTCTATTAGACACTAAGAAAAAGCCTTTGAAAAGTACGGTTTTGGCAATCAATGCCTTACGAGCACAAGGCCATTTCGTTACATTAGCTACTGGTCGTAGTCGTTTTCATGCACAAACAGTTATCCGCGATCTTCATTTTGACAATTACGTCTTATGTAATGGCGCTGCGGCTTTTTTAAATCACCAACAAATTTTCAAACAACTGTTACCCAAAAAAGCGCTCAGTGAATTTGTGCAAGAAACGAGTAGATTGGCAATTGATACATCGTTTATCGGTTTAGACGAAATGCGGCGAGCGACTGACTTTGACCAAGAAATGATGATGACAGCCATGCGTTCCTTTGGTTCAACGATGCCTCAATTGGATGCGACATTTTTGGATAATGAAGATGTCTATCAAGGATTAGCTTTTTACGGGAGCGCGTATGAAAACTATTTTGATGACCGCTATCCTGAGCTGGCCTTTATTCGTTGGCACGAAAATTGTGTGGATGTTATTCCTAAAGAGAATTCGAAAGCACGAACGATTTTAAATGTTGCCAAACGTTTAGATATTGAAAACGAAGATGTCATCTGCTTTGGTGATGGCTTAAATGATCGGGAAATGTTGGCCGCAGCTGGTGTCGGTGTGGCTATGGGCAATGCCTCAGAAGAAGTAAAAGCTTGTGCCGATCTTGTGACTGATGATAATGACCATGACGGTATTAGTAAGGCTTTAAAGAAGATGAAAGTACTCAAAGATTAGGAGGAGTTCAATTTGAAAATTGCTTTAATTGCACATGACCGTAAAAAAGATTTGATGGTTCGTTTGGTAACGGCTTATAAAGAAGTTTTGAAAAAACATGAATTATATGCTACAGGAACGACAGGTAAACGAGTAGAAGAAGCCACTGGACTTTCTGTTCATCGCTTTAAATCAGGCCCATTAGGCGGTGACCAACAAATTGGTGCAATGATTTCTGAAGATGCCTTGGATTTAGTTATCTTTTTGCGGGATCCATTAGCTGCCCAACCGCATGAACCTGATGTGACAGCTTTGATTCGGTTATCCGATGTTTACGAAATTCCTTTAGCAACCAATATTGGCACGGCTGAAGTCTTATTACGCGGCATCAATGCAGGCTTTCTTGATTTCCGAGAAGTCGTTCATGACCTAGAAACAGGCCCACTTTCATATTAAAAGAAAAAGCATTCTAATAGTAGAATGCTTTTTTTGCATAATAATGTCAGCGCATTATTGTTCATTGAAAATAACTACGGAGTGAATAGAAGCTAAAAGCACAGAAGAATGAACGGTGACCAAAAGAATTGAAAAGCAATGTCCACGGATTGAACGGTGGTCAAAAGAATTGAAAAGCAATGTCCACGGATCAAATGGTGGCCAAAGAAATTGAAAAACAATGTCCAAGAAAGAGAAGCTGACAATAGCTGATTGATAATCGATGCAGTCGTCAAAGATGGTGCTTAAATGGCTTGAACAAATAAAAAGAAAACGAACCATTGACTAAATAAACAATTACTAGAAAAATATTTGCGACTTTTTGTTCAGTTATGTAAAAGGAAAAAGGCTTTTTTTTCCTAGCTAAAACCTTTATAATAGGTTAAGAAGATAAAAGAGAAGAGGAAAAGGTGTGCGGGTTTTATTTATTGGTGATATAGTAGGCTCTTTAGGAAGAAAGACGTTGACAGAACAACTGCCTAGGCTAAAACAAAAGTACCGACCACAAGTAACGATTGCAAACGGTGAAAATGCGGCTGGTGGGCGAGGCATTACTGAAAAAATTTACAAAGGCTTTTTACAAAGCGGTGTGGATGTGGTGACTTTAGGCAATCATAGTTGGGATAATCGCGATATTTTCGAGTTTATTAATGGAGCTAAAAAAATGATTCGTCCAGCTAATTATCCGGATCCAGCTCCTGGAAAAGGAATGGTTTATGTAAAGGTCAATGCTTTGGAGCTTGCGGTAATTAATTTACAAGCGCGTACGTTTATGGTCGATATCGATGATCCTTTTAAAAAAGCAGATGAATTGGTAGAAGAAGCACGAAAGAGAACATCACTGATTTTTGTTGATTTTCATGGGGAAACGACCAGTGAAAAGCAGGCAATGGGTTGGTATTTAGATGGTCGTGTTTCAGCGGTGGTTGGTACGCATACTCATGTCCAAACCAACGATGCCCGTATCTTGCCTAAAGGAACTGGTTATTTGTCCGATGTCGGTATGACAGGCCCTTACGATGGGATTTTAGGAATGAAGAAAGAACCAATCATTGAAAAATTTATCACTGCTTTGCCGCATCGCTTTGAAGTGATTGAATCAGGACGCAGCATTTTGTCTGCTTGTATCCTAGAAATTGATGATAAAACTGGCAAAGTTCGTACGATAGAACCGGTACAAATTAGTGACGATCGACCCTTGATCGATTAAAATAAATAAAGCGAGGTGCAAGAATGGACCCTTTGGAAAAAGAACCTGAAGTAAAGGCAGCCTTGGATAAATTGCTAGATCTTTTAGGTGAAAATGAAGTCATTCAAGAATTTAAAGCAATCCAACAACGGGCTTCTGACAATGTCCACTTGCAAGAATTAGAAGAACAAATTAAAGTTGCGCAAAAAGAGGCCGTTCAATATGCTCATTATGAGAAGCCTGAAGCAGAAAAACAGGCAATTGCTCGCATCAATGCGTTGACTAAAGAATATGACGAGCATCCTTTAGTAATCGCCTATCGCGAAAAACTGTGGGATGCCAATGAGTTATTGCATTATGTGACAGAAAAAGTGCAAAAACAAGTGAATCAAGCAATCGAGGAGGAAGAAACAAAGCATGCCTCAAAAGACTAAAAATACACCGATGATGGAACAATATCTAAGCATCAAGGCTCAATACCAAGATGCTTTTTTGTTCTACCGTTTAGGAGACTTCTATGAACTCTTTAATGAAGATGCCTTAAAAGTATCTCAGCTGTTAGAGCTGACCTTGACTAGTCGGAATAAAAACGCGGAAGAACCTATCCCTATGTGTGGGGTTCCTTACCATGCGGCCTCAGGATATATCGATACCTTGGTCGAACAAGGATACAAGGTCGCTATTTGCGAACAAATGGAAGATCCCAAGTTGACTAAAGGAATGGTCAAACGGGAAGTGATTCAACTGGTCACCCCAGGAACCTTAATGGATGGGAAAAGTTTGTCGGCTAAAGACAATAATTACCTGACTGCTTTGGCTAAAGGAGAGCAAGGCTACGGGTTTGCTTATGTCGACTTATCAACTGGAGAGTTGCGTACCGCAAAATTATTGGATGAAGAAGCGGTGTTAAATGAAGCTTCGGCGTTACAGACCAAAGAGATTGTCTTTACGACTGAAATTTCAGACTCGTTAAAAGAATTATTGGATAGTCGCCTTGGTTTGGTTTTTTCCAAGCAAGAAGACTATGTAGAAAATGCGGAATTTCAATTTTTGACCAGTGATTTGACTGATTCTCTAGAAAAAGCAGTGACAGGAAAACTATTGTCCTATCTTTCGTTGACCCAAAAACGTAGCTTAGATCATTTGCAAAAAGCGGTCGAATATCAACCTGATCATTTTTTGAAAATGGATCATTACTCCAAGGTCAACTTGGAATTAAGTCAAGCCATTCGTTCTGGAAAGAAACAAGGAACGCTTTTATGGTTGCTTGATGAAACCAAAACAGCGATGGGTGGACGTTTGTTAAAACAATGGCTAGATCGTCCTTTGATTCAAAAAAGTCAGATCCACGGTCGCCAAGACCAAGTGGCTTCTTTATTAGATGCTTTTTTTGAACGTGCTGATTTACAAGAGGCCTTGACCAAAGTTTATGATATGGAACGCTTGGCAGGGCGGGTCGCTTTTGGCAGTGTCAATGGTCGTGATCTTTTGCAATTAAAAGCTTCTTTGCAACAAGTGCCAAGAATTCGTACCGTCTTACAAGGAATCGATACTGGTCAATGGCACACGTTGTTAGAAAGAATGGAACCCATGGATGATCTAGTGGCCTTGATTGAACGAGCCATTAATGAAGAAGCCCCCTTGCAAATCACAGAAGGAAATATTATTAAAGATGGCTTTGACACACAACTAGATAAGTATCGTGAAGCGATGCATAATGGTAAGAAATGGATTGCTGAGCTAGAGGCTAAAGAACGGCAAGCTACCGGAATCAAAAATCTAAAAGTCGGTTACAATCGTGTTTTTGGCTATTACATTGAAATTACCAAGGCTAACTTGGATCATCTTGAAGAAGGACGCTATGAACGCAAACAAACGCTAACCAATGCGGAACGATTTATTACGCCCGAACTAAAAAAAATAGAAAAATTAATTTTAGAAGCTGAAAATGAATCCGTTGATTTGGAATATCGCTTATTTTTAGAAGTACGTGAAGAAATAAAAAAAGCCATCGATCGCTTGCAAACCTTAGCTAAAGCTATCAGTGCGGCGGATGTTTTACAAAGTTTTGCTACCGTGAGTGAACGTTACCAGTATGTTCGGCCGACTTTAAGTGATACACACGAATTAAAAATTGTTGAAGGGCGCCATCCGGTTGTGGAAAAAGTATTGGGTCATCAAGAATATATTCCCAATACCATCGAGATGGATCCAGAAACCATGATTCTTTTGATTACAGGTCCCAATATGTCCGGGAAAAGTACCTATATGCGGCAATTGGCCTTAACGGTGATCATGGCGCAAATGGGCTGTTTTGTCCCAGCTGAAGAAGCAATTATGCCAATTTTTGATCGTATTTTTACGAGAATCGGTGCTAGTGATGATTTGATTGCTGGGCAAAGTACCTTTATGGTCGAAATGATGGAAGCCAATCAAGCACTAAGTCACGCCACACCAAATAGTTTAATTTTATTTGATGAATTAGGCCGAGGAACGGCGACTTATGATGGCATGGCTTTGGCTCAAGCCATTATTGAGTATATCCATCGCAACGTATTTGCCAAAACCTTATTTTCGACACATTACCATGAGTTGACAGTTTTGGATCAAGAATTGCCTCAATTGAAAAATATTCATGTCGGCGCTGTTGAAAAAGATGGTAATTTAGTTTTCTTGCATAAAATGATGGCAGGGCCTGCTGATAAAAGTTACGGTATCCATGTGGCCAAAATTGCCGGTCTGCCAAGCTCTTTATTGACAAGAGCAGATGCTATTTTGAAAACTTTGGAAACTCAAAATGCTGTCCAAGATAAAGCGGCCCCTTCAAAAATTGCAGAAGAGAATCAACAACTTTCTTTATTTAGTGAAGTATCAGAAGAAGAAAATAAAGCGTTAGAAGATTTGAAAACAATGAACGTCATGGAAATGACCCCTATGGATGCTTTAAATGCGCTTTATGAATTACAAAAACAACTACGGTCTTAAATGAGAGTGGGTCCTATTTTTAGTAGAGGTGAAATACATGGAAACAGATGATTTAACGTGTGGCATTGAAGATACGATTCTGAATATTCGCACCAGTGGACTTTTAAAAAAAGAGAATAAACTCCTTTTGCATAAAAAGTTAGGCGATGATTCTTACGCCCTTGTAGGCGGGAGAATTAAGACGAATGAAGACTCTGAAACAGCCGTTTGTCGAGAGTTTCAGGAAGAACTAGCGATCACAATTGAGGTCAACTCCTTACTGTGGGTCGTGGAAAACTTCTACCAATACGGTGAACAGAAAATTCATGAGATTTTATTTGTTTACCATGTGGAGACTTGCGACCATTTACCCTTGCAACCTTTCGAAAAAGATGGAAGTTCATTTGTCTGGGCGCCTGTTTCAGAGATAAAGCACCTCAATTTAAGACCTGATTTTTTGAAGAAAAAGGAAGACTTATTTCCTAAAACAGTCACTCATGTGGTAAATAGAGATAAAAAGGAGGGATAATATGGCAAAGATCCAAGAACTATCTGAAATACTAGCCAATCAAATTGCAGCTGGAGAAGTAGTCGAACGTCCCGCTTCTGTAGTCAAAGAATTAATTGAAAATGCTGTGGATGCAGGAAGTACTCAAATCGATATTCTCTTGGAAGAAGCAGGCTTGAAAAAAATTCAAGTCACCGATAACGGAGAAGGAATTGATCGTACTGAAGTCGAAAGCGCCTTTAAGCGTCATGCCACAAGTAAGATTCATAATCGTGAAGATTTATTTAGAATCCGTACCTTAGGCTTTCGTGGCGAGGCTTTACCAAGTATTGCTTCTGTATCAGAAATAACGATGGAAACAGCGACCCAAACTGATACGCAAGGAACCTTTATCTCTTTAAAAGGCGGACAAATCATCGATAGCCATGCGTCTGCTTTAAGACAAGGGACTAAAATAACCGTGAATAACTTATTTTACAATACACCAGCACGTTTAAAGTATGTTAAAACCTTGCAAACAGAATTGGCTCACATTGGCGATATGGTCAATCGATTGGCTTTAAGTCATCCTAATATTGCCTTTCGTTTGATTCATGATGGCAATAAAATGACGACAACTTCAGGAAACGGCGATCTTCGCCAAACCATCGCGGGAATTTACGGTTTGCAAACAGCTAAAAAGATGCGCCCCATTTCAGCCAAAGATTTAGATTTTGAAATCAGTGGGTACGTTTCTTTACCTGAAGTGACTCGTGCCAATCGGAATTATTTATCTACCATCATTAACGGACGGTACATTAAAAATTTCGCCTTAAATAAAGCCATTGTCAACGGCTATGGTTCCAAGCTAATGGTAGGACGTTTTCCCATTGCCGTTGTCGAAATCGAGATGGATCCGCTTTTGGTCGATGTGAACGTTCATCCAACCAAACAAGAAGTTCGTTTATCGAAAGAAGCAGAACTTACCGTATTAATCAGTAAGGCAATCAATGATGTGTTACGGGAAGAAAATTTGATTCCCAATGCGACAGATAACCTTAGTTTTAAGAAAAAAAGTGACCTCACAGAAAAAGCAGAGCAATTGAAAATGGATGTAGAGGATGTTCCAAAAACTGGGTCACTTCATTTTAATAGCACCACACAAGAGTTTTATACAAGTTCACCCCAACCTGTGGATAACTTTGTGGATAAACTTGGGGATACTAGGGGACAAGATCACGAACAAAACGGCGAACAGGATAGAAATGCTGAGATATCAACAAATAATCGTCAAGAAGAATCTCTTGAAAGCACAAATGTTCCAACTGAAAATGTGGAAAACTATGAAGGGCTTTCGTCAAACGAGCTTCCACCAGTAGAAGAAACTCTTGAAAATGACCGTTTTAATCATCCAGATTTAGGCGTTCATAAAAAACAGACCCTACAATTGATTGATCGCGTCATGGAAGAAGAGACAACCAAAGAACGGTTCCCAAATTTAGAATATTTTGGGCAGATGCATGGCACGTATTTGTTCGCTCAAAGTCAAGACGGTCTATATATTATCGATCAGCATGCTGCCCAAGAACGGATTAAATATGAATATTTCCGTGAAAAAATCGGCGAAGTCACTTCTGATCAACAAGAGTTGTTAGTACCAATCGTTTTGGAGTATCCGTCAAGTGATGCTATTTTGTTGAAGGAACAATCTGAACTTTTAGAAGAAGTAGGTATCTTTTTAGAAGACTTTGGTCCCAATAGTTTTATTGTACGAACGCATCCAACTTGGTATCCTTCAGGTCAAGAAGAAGAAATCGTTCGTGAGATGATTGACATGTTATTAACCACAGGAAAAGTGAGTGTTCATAAGTTTAGAGAAGCGACTGCCATCATGATGAGTTGCAAACGTTCGATCAAAGCCAACCATCATTTAAATGATGTACTGGCGCGCGTATTGTTGACAGACTTAGCTCAGTGCGAAAATCCTTTTAATTGTCCCCATGGCCGTCCAGTTCTCATCCATTTTACAAATGCTGACATGGAAAAAATGTTTAAACGTATTCAAGATCCGCACCAATCTCGAGGAGGAAATGAATGAGTGTTATTTTAGCCTCTCAATCGCCTAGAAGAAAAGAACTTTTGTACCAACTGATCGAGAATTTTAAAATTGTGCCTGCCAATATCGACGAAACCATTGGGAAAACAGGTGATCCGAAAGCTTATGTAAGTGCAATGGCAGAAAACAAAGCAAAAGAAGTTGCAAAAAAATATCCCAATGATTTAGTAATTGGCTGTGATACCATTGTCTATCACCAAGGAAAAATACTAGGAAAGCCGCTCTCAAGAAAAGAAGCCTATCAAATGCTAGAAAATATGAGTGGACAAACGCACACAGTATATACAGCTGTTGCGATGCGAAAAGAAGATAAAATTTGTAGCCGTCTTGTTTCTTGTAGTGTTACTTTTTTTGACTTGTTAGAAGAAGAAATCCAACGTTACCTTGATAAAAAAGAGTATGCGGACAAGGCAGGGGCATACGGTATCCAAGGCGCAGCTTCTGTTTTCGTGAAAAAGGTTTGTGGCGATTATTATAGTGTGGTTGGCTTTCCAATTGGTGTTGTGGCACAAATGATGAAAGAATTCAGCAAATCAAAGGAAACAAGCTAAGTAAAAGATAGAGCATTACTGAAAAAAGTGTAAGAGAAAAAACTCTCTTTCACTTTTTTTACAGGAAATTTCAGAAAAAACAAAAAAATAAAAATTCTTATTGACAGAAGGTTGAATAGATGGTAAATTAGACAACGTTGGTTTTGAAGTTCCTTTTTCTTTTTTAAAATTTGAAAAAATAAAAAAAGAGTTGACGGATTTCAAAACAAATGATATTATAACGAAGTCGCATTTTTAAAAAAGAGATGGATGAAGAAAAAGTTAGAGTACTACTGAATTTCTTCGAAAAAACTTTTAAAAAAGTTGTTGACAAATAACAAAATACTTGTTATGATAATCAAGTCGCTGAAATGAACACAACATGAGTTCGAAAAAACTTTTAAAACTTTTTCTTGACAAAGATTTTTGAGTCTGGTAAGATATAAAAGTTGCTGTAGCGACAAAGTAGACCTTTGAAAACTGAACAAAGCAAGCAAACAACCAATGTG
>DXDB01000204.1 GCA_019115705.1 Candidatus Tetragenococcus pullicola
ACCCTGCATTATGAATGTTTAATAAAATTGTTGTCATACCGAATCCCATTAAACCAAGCGGTGCTGGGTTTGCAGTAATTTCACTGAATAATACCTTTTTATCTTTTTCCAATTTCCATAACTCCTATAACCTATAGTTGTGCAAGCACACTTCTTGAATTATAGTCAGCCTTTTGGTAAAAAGCAACACAATCTGGTGTTTTCAGTAACAATATTTATTTAGGAGTTTCACAAAAAAATGACTATTCACTATCCAATTCATCATGGTAATACAAATCAAATGTAAAGCTACCATTGTAACTATTATTTTCTACTTTAGTAAAATTAAATGAGTAAATATTCCAAATTCGTTCGCCATTAGTCAAATCGGCAATCAAATTTTTCATAATTTCAGAATGGCTAGCAACAATGTCGACTTGATAGCTAGTCTTGAAATAATGCCCTTCAATATCTGTTATTTCTTGAGGATCAGATGTTCTGCTTATATTTTTTAGTGTGACTTCATTGCATCGAGCCGATTCTTCCAATCTTAGGAGTTCTTTATCCATTTGCTCGCCTTCTGGAAGAAAATTATTCGTTTCCTCATACTGACTTTGGTAATCGCCTAATAACTCTTCATCAGCCGGATAACTTGCAAGCAAGGCTTTTTGCTCTTCTACAATCCGACTGGTGCGGTTTGCTTGCTCCTTAACATCTGCTAACAAGTTATTTTCACCATAAAGGAACACAAGAACCAATGCTAATACCATGATTAACAAAATTAAAATAGATAGTCGATTCCATTTTAGTTTCATAGCTATTCCCCCTCTTCAATTGTTTCCTCATTTAGATCGACTCGCAATTCTGCTAAAAAGAGATGATCGCCCTCTATTTCTTCCAAACGAACAAGTTGAACTTTAGTGACATAATCAAGCTTAGAAAAACGATAAATCGCTGCTGAAATATCCGTCATTCCACTATTTGCCAGAACGAAGGTCACTTGATTATCTGTATTTAATGAAAAAGTCAGTAAGTTATCGGATTGATCCGCCAATTGATTATTGAGGCCTTGGATAACCGTATTAATCGGATATTGGTTTTCTTCAAAATAAACCTGGACGATCAGCAACTGCTTGGTTAATTGATTATAACTTTGCATCTGACGTGCCAATGCTAATTGATCCGCTTCTTCTAGTAGCCAATATTGATTATCCTTATCAACATTCACGTAGTTTAGATAAGACAAGAAAAAATAGAGACCTG
Source organism: Candidatus Tetragenococcus pullicola (assembly GCA_019115705.1). GTDB lineage: Bacteria > Bacillota > Bacilli > Lactobacillales > Enterococcaceae > Tetragenococcus > Tetragenococcus pullicola. Next base: position 1,243 of record DXDB01000204.1, read on the forward strand.
ACAAAAGTAACAACACCGCAAATAAAGCCGTTAAAAGATGGGGAAGAAAATTGGTTTGCTTTTTTTCAAAAAAGTTTAACTCAAACATTTATTTTCCTTCCCCTTTCTTTTGTTTTAATGTCGATTTTTTATTCTTTAGAGTCAAGCCATACAAGGGCAAGAAATGATTTCCCATTGGCTCTTCTGTTGATAATTCATGAATCGGTAAATTGGTTCGTTCAGCTAACTGGTTTTTAATGAGATCGAGATAGGGAAAATCTCCCGTCAGTACAACATCAGTCACACCAGATTCACCATTCAAAACAGAATATCGGTAAAAATTAATAAAACGTTCCAATCCATTCATCAACTCACTAATATCATCTTCTAACTCGCTTCGCTCCCTGTTCCATTTCCATTCACCATTTTCTACTAGCTCCCATCGGTTATCGGTAATAATTATAAAAATATTTACCCCGTAAATTTCAAGTTTAAGTTAGTCACTACAGGTAACTCATTTGTTTGATACTGTAACTGCCTTGTTATTCTAATGCCGTGACCCATTAATAATGAGCTGAGGGATGGTAGTTTTCCGACCAATCTGGCCCCAGGCAATCTTTCTAGACATGAAGCCATGTCTAGGAAGGCGCGTTGTCAAGGAATAATGGGTCAAGCCACCCATCGTTCTTGCTTGAATGCCCGGAAAAATGTGTCATGTGGTGTCGCATAACCTAAAATTTTCCACGGGTAATCGTTCATTCAACGTTGGATCCGTAAAATCTAATTCTCGCTCACATCACTAATCGGGCTGCCCTTAGGGATGAAACGGCGAATCAATTTGTTCTAGTTTTCGCTCGTCCCAAGCTCACAAGAAGCATATCTGCCTTTCAGCGAGCGTCAGAAGCACGGCATCCGACTTCGTCTTGTTTCCTACGACCGTGTCGATTTCCCAATGTCCGAACGTTTCCCGGGTTTCCACTTCTTTAGGGCGTTCTTCAATTAAGATCCCGAGAACACGCTTGTTGGATCGGTGTCCTGGACGGACAGCTTTTATTTTATGGGACAGTTTTTCGAGCAAGTCCATGTTCTTTGTTCGCATGACGCCGCGGTCAATCCATTGATAGAGAGCGGTTGTGCCAGGAATGATGGCAAAATCGAACAGCTCGTATTTTCTGACAAACCCGACCACGACGTCGGGCGACCATTTTTCATTTAACATTTTGTCATCTGACCAATCAATAAAGGCGTACGTGTTCGCCCATTTAGGACGTCTGCCACAGTTCAGTCGTTGCTTTTCATAGAATGCCTGCCCTGCATCAGCGTTATGAACAGAATAGTAGGTGTCATACACTTTTCCATTTTGCGTTTGACGTTTATGTATTTTAAATGGCTAAGTTCATTATAAAATCCGCCAAAATATTTACCATTTAAAAAAGACAATAAAAAAGCAGGGCTGAATTTGAATTCTAGCCCTACTAGTCTAACAATTTATTGACAACAGATATGTTAGTTTATAAATTTCTGATTACGCCATCCCCTCACCCACATACAATTGGTTTCTACCATTTTTCTTAGCATGATACATACTCTCATCAGCACGTTTCCAAGCTCTATTTAAACTTTCATGAGGTCGAACGTGAACGAGCCCCACCGATACTGTAATATTGACTGTAACATCTGGGTTTATAGGAATCGGCCTATTGACAACGTTATCCATAATATCTGCCATAACCAATTTAGCTTCGTGAAAGGGCTGGTCGGTTATAATTACACCAAATTCTTCTCCACCAATCCGATAAATACTCGTTTTACAGGTTGAATAGGCATTGAATACTTGTGCGATCCCCCATAGTATTTTATCGCCAGCATCATGGCCATACTCGTCGTTATAGCTTTTAAACCAATCAATATCCAAAACAGCTATGCTAATTGGTGTTTCACGGTTTTT
>DXDB01000205.1 GCA_019115705.1 Candidatus Tetragenococcus pullicola
GAAAAAATATCGATATAAAATAACGGTAACTTATAATAATATGACAGACCAAATATAACCACAATTTCGATTCAAATAACGGTAAAAATATGATTTAAAAAATATCAACAGTTTTTCATAAATCATTCAGGGAAGAGTTTCCTCATCTAAAATGTTGTATTAGTATAGGGGGATGGGGAGCAGATGGTTTTTCAGAAGCAGTATCAAGTAAAGAAAAACGTAAGGTGTTTATTACTAATATCATCTCTTATATAAAAAGGTATGATTTTGATGGGATTGATCTTGACTGGGAATATCCTGGTATGGACATAGCTGCAATAAAAGCCAGCGTTGAAGATGCCCAAAATTTTCTTTACTTTGTCGAAGAATTAAGACAAGAGCTTGACCAAGTGGCCACATGCAACAATAAGAGATATCTATTGACCGCTGTCATTGGAGCGAGTCGGGAATGATTAGACACGATGTCAGTTGATCATCAATTTCAATACATTGATTCCTTGAATTATGTCAACGTGATGACCTACGATATGCGAGGGAGCTTTACCAAAATTCCAGGACATCATACCAATTTATTTTCTTATGCAAGCCAATCGTTAAGTGTGGATCAAGCGGTTCAATATTTGTTAGAAAGAGGTGTAAATCCTCAAAAAATTGTCATCGGTGGGGCATGGTATGCGAGAAAATGGACAGGGTTTCCAGATAAAAATAGTCATCCTATGCAAAATAAAGCAAGTGATTTTGGAACAAAGACAATGGATTACAATGAATTAAAGGATTTATTGGCGTGAGCCATGCCAGAACACTCGTGACTTTAATCATGAGATGAATGGCAGCCGGTTTTTGGAGTGTCTTTTGTTCCATCTAAAAACGGATAGGAAAATAAGAAATTGCACGAAAAAGAAAATATTTTCGTGCATTTCCGATCAAGATATGATAGTATCTATTTAGAACGTATTTTCGTTTTGAGAAGTTAAAAAAGTCATACAGGAGAAAAGAAAATGACCACACCCACCTATGTTTTAACGTTGCCACTCAAAGTGGAAATTTGGCAAGAACATATTTTAGAAAAAAGCTTGAATATCGGACGAACAATCTATAATGCTTGTTTAGGAGAAGCTCTCCGTCGCTATAAGTTCATGAAACGTCATTCGGACTATAAAAAAGCCGTTTAACTAAAAAAAGGGTCGGAACGAAACCGTCTTTTCAAGCATTTAAAAGAAAAGTCTGGGATGACAAAAAAGTCAAATTAACCGAGTTAGCCGAAGGAATCGCAACCGAAGAACGGAAAAGAAGGAATTTACAACGAAAATTAGACCGCCAAAGGCGAGCAAATAATCCCGATAAGTTTAATGAGAATGGGACAGTCAACTCTTCCAATCGCAAACGTTGGGTGATTAGTAAAAATTATCTTAAAACGAAACACCAATTAGCAGAGATTAATCGTAAGTTAGCGGCAAAACGTAAACAAAAACACCATCAGTACGCCAATGACATCCTTTCTTTAGGGTTAGACGTGCGTGTCGAAACCATGAATTATAAAGGTCTCCAAGCACGAGCAAAGAAAACAGAAATCAGTGAAAAAACAGGTTGATACAAACGAAAGAAACAATTTGGAAAATCCATTGCTAATCGAGCACCTGCTTTGTTTTTAACAATTTTAGATAACAAATTAAAGGCCAAAGGCCTGACACTTAAAAAAATCGATACCGCAAAAGTAAAAGCCAGTCAATTTAATCATTTTAATCAAACCTATGTGAAAAAGTCCTTAGGGACACGGTGGAATCATTTTGAGCAAGCGGACATTTAGTGGGACTTGTACAGTGCCTTTTTAATCATGAATACGAAAGATAACTTGAAAGAAGTAGATATAAAATGAGCCACTGCTACTTGGCCTCAATTTTTTAAAGCACATGAAGAAGAAATAAGACGTATTAAGGGATTGAACAAGAAACAGTTACGCAGTATAGGTATATAAAACGTAGGAAAAAACAGGTTTTGAAGCGAGCCTACAGGACGCCAATGGAAACAATCGTTTCCTTGTCCATGAAAGTCTAAGAGAAATTCATCAGTAGTTGGTATTCGTTTTTGCTTGCAAAAACGATCCGAAAGAAGTTAGAGACTATCTAAGAACCTCGCGACTTCAGTCATGAGAGCTTCAGTAGAAGAAGTTCAACCAGAGTTTGCAATTCAAGGTCTCAAGCCTTATGAAATTATCACAGTAGGTTTTGAAGAGTGAGTTTAAACTTATTAGCCATGATGCAAAAAATAACGACAGATTCTTTTTTGACAAAGAGACAAGCGCAACAATTATTGCAAACCTATAAGGAGGAATGACGGATGTGGGCGATGATAGGAACTTGGAAGATGGCATTTGATGGGGTTGCCTGTGGTAGTCACTTATTAAGAGAAGGGATTAAAGTAGGCGATGCGTTAGAATCGGCTGTCCGCATTGTTGAAGATGAATCAAGTTTTCATTCAGTTGGCTACGGCGGCCTACCAAATCAAGAGGGAGTGGTTGAATTAGATGCCGCTTTTATGAATGGTGATAATTTTCAAATTGGAAGTGTTGCAGGACTACAAGATATCAAAAATCCTATTTCAGTTGCTAAAAAGCTAAGTAATGAACGATTCAATAATTTTTTAGTAGGTGATGGTGCCCGACAATATGCCATCAAAAATGGCTTTACCAAGCAAAACATGTTAACAGAAGAAGCACGGATTCTTTGGGAAAAGCGGTTGGAAGAAGTTCAAAAGAATCAATTAAGTCCCTATGATGGTCATGATACGGTTTGCATGATCGGTTTAGATGTGAGTGGGAGTATGGCAAGTGCCACTTCAACTTCTGGTTTATTTATGAAACATCCAGGGCGTGTTGGAGATTCTCCGCTTAGTGGTTCTGGCTTTTATGTCGATAGTGATATCGGAGGTGCGGCTGCAACTGGCCTTGGAGAAGATCTTATGAAAGGGTGCCTCTCCTATGAAATTGTTCGTAAAATGGATGAATACCTTTCACCTCAAGAAGCTTGTGATCAAGCTTTATCTTCTTTTTTGAAAAAATTAATGCAACGAAATGAACATGCGGGTGAATTTTCATTGATTGCTATGAATAAAAAAGGCGAATGGGGAGTTGCAACAAATGTTGATTTTCCTTTTGTTGTGGCTACAAAAGATCAAGGGTTACAATTGTATTTAGCCGTTTCTGGCAATGATCAAAAGACAAAAATTTCAGTCGAAAATAAGTAAGCAAAAGCGCAGAAAATCTGAGGGGATTTTTTGCGCTTTTTTGAATCGAAAGAAGGAACAATAGAAATTTTTTTAAATAAAAGGTAAACTAATAAAGGAGATTGTTTGTTTAGAAATGAAGAGCAAAATACTTCAAAAACTTGAAAGGGGAGTTTTATGAGAACTGTTGATATTATTTTACGTATTTTTCTTGCTATTCTCATGTCAGGTCTTGTTGGTTTTGACCGTGAATTTAAGAATCGTCCAGCGGGGATTCGCACCCACATTTTAGTTTGCCTGGGAGCAACAATGATTGCTATGTTGCAAAGAGAAATCGGTCTGGATTCAATTGCTATGGCGCAAAAATACCCAGAGTTAGCTGGGGTGGTTCGTTCTGATGAAGCCCGATTAATTGCCCAAGTTGTCAGTGGAATTGGTTTTTTAGGTGCAGGGACTATTATTGTCACCAAAAGAACGGTCAAAGGTCTGACAACAGCGGCTTCTTTATGGACGGTCGCTGCATTAGGATTAGTCATTGGTATGGGCTATTATGAAATTGCTATTATTGGATGTATTAGTATTCTGTTAGTCTTGTCTGTTTTGAATCGGTTGGTTAAGTTTCCGACTTTAAAACGAGTAGAAATTAGCTTTATTCACAAACAAGATACGAAAGAATTTATTAATGATTATTTTCAAACGCGAAATATTGAGATTAGAGACGTTGATTTCGAAGTTACAAACAAAGGAGATCGACAAATCTATACGAATGTTTACACGATTGAATTGCCCAAAAGTCTTTCCTTTGCTACGATGGTAGAAGAATTGTCGATGAATAAAAACATGGTTAGGGTTCGTTTAATTAGTGTTTAAAAAATTAAGAAATATGAAAGAGGAAAAAAATGACTGTTTTAATCACAGGTGGGGCCGGTTTTATTGGTTCTAATTTTTTGCATTTTTTAAAAGAAAGCAATCCAACTCGACGGCTGATTAATTTGGATGCACTGACATATGCTGGAAACCTTAAAAATGTTGCTAGCTTGGAAAAATCAACCCATTATCGCTTCGTACATGGTAATATTTTGGATCAAGAACTATTGAAAAATATTATTCAGAAAGAAAAGATTGAGACAATTATCCATTTTGCTGCCGAAAGTCATGTTGATCGTTCGATTCAATCACCAGAAAAATTTGTGCAAACCAATGTATTTGGTACCGTCGCGATTTTAGAAGTCATGCGTCAGTTTCCATCTGTCGAATTAATCCATATTTCAACAGATGAAGTTTATGGAGCGTTAGAAAGTGGATATGCCTCAGAAAAGGACATCTTAAATCCTAGTTCGCCTTATGCTGCTTCAAAAGCAGCTGCCGAGCATTTTGTCCAGGCTTATGGGAAAACATATGGCTGTCGCTATAAAATTGTGCGTGCTGCAAATAATTATGGACCAAGACAATTTGAGGAAAAACTGGTTCCTTTAATGATCAAAAACATTTTGGATAAAAAAGAATTGCCTCTTTATGGCAATGGGAAAAATATCCGTGATTGGCTTTATGTCAAAGACTTTTGTCGAGCCATTGCGCTAGTTTGGGAAAAAGGGGAAAATGGCGAAATCTATAACGTGAGTGCCCATGAAGAACATACGAATTTAGAAATAATTAAAAAACTTTGTCATATACTACATTATGATGATGGGATGATTCGTTTCGTTAAAGATCGTTTAGGCCATGATTTTCGTTATGCCATTAACACGGATAAAATCGAATCGTTAGGCTTTAAAGCACAAATTTCTTTTGAAGAAGGACTGAACCAAACGATTCATTGGTATCAAAAGTTAGAACATTTTGATTGCTAAAAATGAGGAAATAGTTGAAAATAGAGAGGAACTTTAATAGAAAAGAGTGATGAACACATGCGTTATCATGTGATGAAAAGCAATGATATTCGGAAAAATTTAGCCACTGAGGAATACTTAATGAATACAGTAGATGTAGAGGAGCCATTATTTTTATTGTACATTCAAAGTCCATGTATTATCATCGGTAGAAATCAAAATGCTTATGAAGAAATTAATTTAACGTATCTTAGAGAAAATAATATCACGTTAACCAGAAGAACCTCAGGTGGTGGGGCTGTCTATGATGATTTAGGAAATATTAGCTTTAGTTTTGTTACAAAAAAAGATGCGACTGTTTTTGGAGATTATCATGGGGTGACAACGCCTATTTTGCGAGCTTTACATGAAATGGGAGCAAAAGATGCTGAGGTTGGCGGACGAAATGATTTATATATCAATGGGATGAAGTTTTCCGGAAATGCTATGTATACGAAAAAAGGAAGGACTTATTCGCATGGAACCTTGATGTTTGATGTTGATTTGACTGTTTTGGATAAGGTGTTGACTGTTTCCAAAGAAAAAATTGAATCCAAAGCCACAAAATCAGTTCGTAAAAGTGTGACCAATGTAAAACCATTTTTGGATGACGCCTATCAAAATCTAACAACCGAAGCTTTTGGAGAAGCTTTGTTACGCCATGTTTATCAAGTTGATTCAATAAAAGATATTGCCGATAAAGAGCTGATTTTAAGCCAAGAACAAAAAGAAGGGATTGAAGAATTGTTTGAAAAGCGCTATGCAAATGACGAATGGGTTTATGGTAGTACGCCCAATTTTGATTTTCATCGTCGTACGCGCTTGCCGAAAGTTGGGATTGTAGACGTCTATATTTCCACGGAACATGGCAAGATTTCAGCTATTCAGTTTATGGGAGACTTTTTTGGTTCGAAAGATATTTCTGAATTGGAAAAAGTATTAAAAGGGACGCTTTATAAATATGAGAACATTAAAGAAGCTCTTTTGTCTCTTGATGTTTCTGACTATATTTTGAACTTCACGAATCAAGAGTTCATTGACTTAATGATGAAATAAGAACTAGGACCAAGAACGATACAGTTTTTGGTCCTTTTTTGGTGCGACTCCTGAAAGTTCATATTTTGTTCATCATTGAACGAAAAGAATGTGTTATACTAAAGAGTGAACGAGAAAAGGGAGGAAATTTCGTCTATGCTATCAGTGTTTTTCATTTTGGTAATGGTGTTAAAAAGACAGTTGCCTTCAAATAAAACGTGGCGAAAAATCATTTGGTTTTATGTGATTGGATTTTACTTTGGGTTGACTGTTTATTTTTTTAATCAACAAAAAATTCCTTTAATGGATTGGCATAGTTTATTTTTGCCAATTACTAATTTTCCTAAACCCTTTATGATATCGGTGTTTTCTGCAGTAGTAGTTGGTTGGATTGCCCTAACATTTTCAGTTTATTATGAAAGTAAAAAAGTGATAAGGGTTCATACATTTTCCAAAAAGAATCGTCGCATTTTTATAACGTTTGCTATTTTAATTTTTCTGGGTGCGTTGGCTTATACGAGTAGTTATTGGACAATGAATAAAATGGATAATGTCCGTTTGGATCAAGTTGTTTTTACCATCACTCAACCGATTAAAGGCAGTGATCCGGGACAAATACATACGTTTCTTTTGGTCCCTTTTTTAGGAGCTCTGTTGATAGCTGTACCGATGATTACAATAATGTATTTATTTAGTACTTGTTCTTTACAAATGGGGGCCTTAAAGTGGCGACAGAAACCTTTTTTCCAATATCGATATATGATTGGTTTAGGATTGATCAGTTTACTTTTAGGCTTGTCAATGAGTGTTAGAGAAATTGGCTATGCAGATATTAAAGCCTACTATTTCGAGAAGACAGATCTTTATGAAAAGTATTATGTTGATCCCCAAAAAGTAAACTTTGAATTTCCCGAAAAAAAGCGCAATTTGGTTTATATCTTCTTAGAATCAATGGAGTCTAGTTATTATTCAAAAGAATTCGGAGGAAGTTTGGATGACAACTTGCTTCCTAATATGACAAAATTATCACAAGAAGCTCTTCATTTTTCCAATGGTGATAAACTACAAGGAATGTTGCAAGTTCCAGGAGCCAATCAAACGGCAAGTTCAATGGTCGCTCAAACGTCGGGCTTACCATTACGTCCTTCGGCAAACTTGGAATTGATTGAAGACTTAGGAAAAAATAGTGCTGAGTATTTTCCAGGAGCCTATTCTATCGGTGAAATTTTAAATAAAGAAGGATATGAACAAGCTCTCTTGATTGGATCCAAGGCCGAATTTGCTGGACGGGATAAATATTTTGAACAACATGGAAATTATGAAATCCGAGATTACCATTGGGCGATTGACAAAGGATTAATTCCTAAAGACTATTATGTTTGGTGGGGCTATGAAGATCGTAAATTATTTAATTATGCCAAAGACACGTTAGACGAGTTTTCTCAGAAGGATCAGCCATTTAATCTCACTATGTTAACAGTGGACACTCATTTTGAAGATGGCTATGCTACGGATGAAACGCCAGATTTGTTCGGAGACCAATATGCCAACGTGATTCATGATTCAGATCGACAACTTTATGAATTTTTACAATGGATGAAACAACAACCTTTTTATGAAAATACAACGATTGTCGTTTCTGGTGATCATTTAACGATGGACAGTGACTTTTTAGAAGAGATTGATCCTGACTATCAACGAACTGTTTTTAATTTAATTTTAAATGCGCCACAAAAAGTTACGAAAGAAAAAACAGAAAATCGTTCTTATAGTGCCATGGACATGTTTCCTACAACGCTTGCGGCTTTAGGAGTTACATTCGATCAAAATCGATTGGGCATGGGGACCAACCTATTTTCTGATCAGCCTACCATTATTGAGGAAATCGGTTATGATACGTTTGAGCAAGAATTGATGAAGCAATCTGATTTTTATGACGAAAAATTAATGCAAAAAGGTCGTACGAAATCAAGTAATTCTAACTAAATTCGTGTAGGATAGCCTTGATCGACTAAGTTAGTCGAGAAGGATAAGATTGGCAAAGAAATATTTAAAACTAGCTTATTTGTTCCAGTTCTGTTAAAATGGGAAAGGATATTTTTAATGAAAGGGTGAAAAAAATCGCTCAGTGCCTTCTAGTTGGCAACTAAAGGCGCTCTGATTTTTTCTGTCCAAAACTAAAGGAGACGTTAAATATGATTGCAGCAAGTGATTTAAGAGCTGGGATGACTTTTTTAGAAGGAGATAAGTTAATCAAGGTCTTAGAAGCAAGTCATCATAAACCAGGTAAAGGAAATACAGTGATGCGTATGAAATTACGTGACGTTCGTACGGGAGCGACTTACGATACAACTTATAGACCAGAAGAAAAATTTGAACAAGCAATGATCGATACAAAAACGGTTCAATATTTGTATACGATGGATGGCATTTCTTACTTTATGGATCTTGAATCTTATGAACAATATGAAATTCCAGTAGAAAATATTGAAGACGAATTGAAATACATTTTGGAAAATATGGAATTAAAAATACAATTCTTTGAATCTGAAGTGGTTGGTGTCCAATTACCTACTACGGTTCAATTAAAAGTTGTTGAAACGCAACCCTCAATCAAAGGGGCAACGGTTACTGGTTCTGGTAAACCAGCAACAATGGAAACAGGATTAGTTGTCAATGTACCAGACTTTATCGAAAATGATGAAGTTCTTGAAATCAATACAGCTGAAGGTACTTATGTAAAACGTGCTGGTAAATAATTCGATTGGATAAAGACTTGAACTTCTGTATGCTATTTTTAGGTGCAGAAGTTTTTTGATAGGAAGTTGTTGATAAAAATGACAGAAGAAAAAATAAAAAGTTATTGGCAGCAATTTAAACAAGAAGAAAATTCGATGGTTGAAAATTATAGTGCCTGGTCCTATGGAGATAGTCCCGAGATGGCAGATGAATTAGCTCTTTTGACTGTTCAAAAAATAAAGACGGCAACTACTTCAGCTTTAGAATTATATGAAGAAGACGAACCTGTCCCTCAAGTCGGTGAGTATAACATTATTTTAAACGGTTCCGGTCTTCCAGTATGTATTACGAAAACAAAAAAGGTAGAAGTGGTCGCCTTTGATCAAGTGAGTAAAGAACATGCTTATAATGAAGGTGAAGGAGATCGTAGCTTGACTGATTGGCGAAAAGTTCATCAAGATTTTTTTGAAAAGGAATATGCCCAACAAAATAAGACTTTTTCAACAGATAGTGCCTGCCTATGTGAAACGTTTGAAGTCGTTTTTATTTGATCAACTAAAAAAGATGAAAGTGAAGAAGAAAATGAAAAATAAGATAAAAGAGACAAACTTGTTATTTATAGCGAGTGGTTTGATTGGCATTATTGTTGGGACAATTGATACGATATTTGGGCGAGGATTACTTTGGCTCAGTACGTTTCGTCAAGCACATTTTCTACTCTTGATCATTTTTTTAGCACCAATTGGTGTTATCTTTACTTATTTCTTTTTAAAGTATGGGAAAAATAGTGTGCAAGGGATGGGATTGATTTTTCAAGTGGGTCATAATGAGGCTGATACGATTCCAAAACGCATTGTGCCTTTTACGATTTTAGGGACTTGGTTGACCCACTTATTTGGTGGAAGCGCAGGACGTGAAGGGGTTGCTGTCCAAGTGGGTGCCACTGTCTCCCATTGGTTTCGTCGCTTTTTTCCAAAGCAAGAGGCCAGTCGTTTTATTGTAATTGGAATGGCAGCTGGATTTTCTGGTTTATTTGAAACTCCGATTGCTGCTACATTTTTTGCAATGGAAGTATTGGTCACCGGACGCTTACGTTATGATGTTTTATTACCGACTTTTTTGGCAGCTTTTACAGCTTTTTTTACTTCGAAAATTCTGGGACTTGAAAAATTTTCAGTTCCTTTAAATGTTTCTTTGGAATTGACACCTAGTTTTTGGTTCAAATTATTACTATTTGGTGTTCTTTTTGGTTGGACGGGACGATTATTTGCAAGATTATTGCGCCAAGGAAAGCAATTTTTTGAAAAAATCATTCCTGATCCTTTGAAACGAATCGGAATAATTGGATTATTTGTCAGCTTATTGCTTCTGTTATTTTTCAAAGGACGTTATTCAGGGCTAGGAACGAATTTGATATCTGCTAGTTTTGCAGGAGAACCAATCTATTGGTATGACTGGTTTTTAAAATTGGTATTGACCGTTTTAACCATTAGCGCGGGATTTTTAGGAGGCGAAGTGACACCTTTATTTGCCATCGGTTCTTCATTAGGCGTTTTATTAGGAACTTGGTTCAACTTTCCTATTCCCTTAGCGGCGGCTTTGGGGTATGCTAGTGTTTTTGCTAGTGCAACAAACACGCTGATAGGTCCAGCTTTGATTGGCGCCGAAGTGTTTGGTTTCACCTATTTTCCAGTCTTTTTGCTTGTCTGTGGTTTGGCATTTTCTTGTAATGGGAATGAAAGCATCTACGGGAAGCAAAAAATAGTCGACAATCAATTAACTAGATAAACATTTTTACTCTTTGACTGTTGTAGATAATCTTCTTTTTGCTTACGTGATAGCTTTTTAAAAGCATATTCAGCTTTTGTCGCTTGGCTTCTGGTGTCAAAAGCTTCTGCATGAATCATTTGAAGAGGCCGTCTACTTTGGGGATGGGTATATTTAGCACCTATCCCTTTATTATGTTCTTCTAATCGTCGTTTCAAATCGGTAGTATAGCCCCCATAAAAGGTGCCATCTTTACAATGTAGTACATAAAAATAGTGCTTAGTCATTTCCATAAAGTAACCTTCTTGTTTCTAAACTATAGTTTCCTGTTTCATCATAAGTAAACATTGGAGAAGCAACTTTGAAGCCATCCAATTTTCCATCTTTGATTCCTTCAATGAGTAAAATATTGGCTTCTTTTCCTTTTTTAGGATAAACAAATTGGATTCTTTTGGGAGCCAGACGATGTTTCTTCATGACTTCGATTATTTCTAAAAAGCGATCAGGTCGATGGACCATCGCAAAGCGCCCATTTGCTTTTAATAATTTACTGGAAATCATAATTACTTCCTCTAAGTTTGTGTGAAGCTCATGTCGTGCAATGGCTAAATGAGGATTTGGATTTTTGACACCTGTCGAAATATTTTTAAAATAAGGAGGGTTACATAAAACTAAATCAACCGAATCACTTGAAAGTTTGGTAAATGTTTCTTTGATATCCATTTGATACATGGTCACCTGTTCTTCTAAGTGATTTAATTGAATACTGCGTTTTCCCATATCTGCTAGTCGTTCTTGCAACTCAATTTGATAAATAGGGGCTTTGGTATAGTCACTAACAAAAAGTCCGACAGCGCCATTTCCGGCACATAGGTCGACGATGGTTCCTTTTTTAGGAATTTTAGGAAAGTTGGCTAATAAAACAGCGTCTAAAGAAAAAGAAAAAACACTTGGACTTTGAATGATTTGAATATTATTGGCGTATAATTGATCAATACGTTCATCGTCATAGATTTGCATAAATTGTCTCAAACTCCTCTCAATGAGTTCCATTATACCTTGGTTTGTTGTGCAAAAAAAGGAAATTTCCATTTGTAAAGAGAAATGATAGTAACTAATTGTTTTTTACCGTTATTTTTTGCATAATAGAAATAAGAAGAGAAGGGAGAAACCATGTTTTATTCATTTGTACGAGAGCTTTTTAGATTAGTAACGTTTTTGTTTAATGGAAAGGTGCATGTTCAGAACAAAGAAAAGTTACCTCAAGGAGAAAATTATCTTTTGGTAGCCCCGCATCGTACACTATGGGATGCTTTATATCTAGCTTTGGCTGCTCGTCCTAAAAAATTTGCTTTTATGGCAAAAAAAGAATTATTTACGAAACCATTCATTGGTTTCTTTTTGCGCCATGGCAATGCTTTTGCTGTCGATCGGGAAAAGCCAGGACTGAGTTCAATTAAAACAGCCGTAAGTATTTTAAAAGAAACAGACCTTAGCTTGATGATATTTCCTAGTGGCGCGTTACATTCTCAAGATATTAAGGGCGGAGCAACGTTGATCGCCAAAAAAGCCAAGGTAAACATTGTACCAGCAGTGTATCAAGGCCCCTTGACTTTTAAAGGGCTTCTTTTACGACGTCCAGTCACGGTGCGTTTCGGAGAAATAATCACTGTTTCAGATAACTTGGATAAGTCAAAACGTACAATGATTGAACAAAAGATACAAAAATCATTTCAGGAATTGGATGAAGCGATTGATCCTACTTTTGTAGACAAAAAATGATAGAATGCTACCATTCACGACTGACTTTAAGCAAAACAAACTCGAAGTGAAAGGGTTGATTCAACTGTGAATGGGAACGATAGAGAGCCAAAAAGAATGAGTTTTTTCTAAAAAAGCTTGTTTTTAGCAAATGTTTCTTGCATACTAATTTTATCAGATGTTGAAAGGACGAAGCATATGTTTTTTACCTTTATGCGTGGACTTGTCCGCGTGATTTTATTTATTATTAATGGTCATTCGGATTATCAGAACCGTCAAGTACTTCCCAAAGATAAGAATTATATTTTAGTTGCTCCGCATAGAACCTGGTGGGATCCTTTATATCTTGCTGTTGCAGCTCGACCTAAAAAGTTTTCTTTCATGGCAAAAGAAGAGCTGTTTAAAAATCCGATTCTACGCTTTATCTTGGTTCACTGTAATGCTTTTCCTGTAAAAAGAGATAATCCAGGACCCAGTGCTATCAAAACACCCGTAAAATTGTTGAAAAAAAGTGACCTAAGCCTGATTATGTTTCCTAGTGGAACTCGTCACTCGACAGAACTAAAAGGCGGCTTGGCAGTAATTGCTCGCTTGGCAAAAGTACCTGTTGTTCCTTCGGTATATCAAGGTCCTCTCACTTTAAAAGATTTATTTAAACGAAAAAAAGTGACGGTGCGTTTTGGAGAACCAATCGATTTGAGTGATATCAAAAAAACAGATGAACTAGGAATAAAAGAAGTAGAAAGAAGGATCCAAACGGCTTTTGATCAATTGGATAAAGAAGTTGATCCAACGTTTCATTACGAAGTAAAATAAGAAAACTCAGCGTTCCATCTGCTAAAAGCAGATGGAACCTTTTTTTGTTTTTGAAAAAAAGATTTTAAGACTATGTGAAAAATCAGTTTTAAAATGAGGGGGTTAAAATCAACAGCCATCTTTTTTGTGGAACCTTTGTTATCTAAGCCTAAAAAGTGGTATAATGATTGGAAGGACTTTTTTAGGAGGAAAAAACGTGCGCTTTTTACATACAGCAGATTGGCATATTGGAAAAAAACTACACGGATATGATTTATTGAACGACCAAAAAGAAAGTATTAACCAAATCATTGAAATCGCTGAAAAAGAAAAGGTTGAAGCCATTGTGATCGCAGGAGATCTTTATGATCGTGCTGTACCAGCTGTTGAAGCAGTTGAATTGCTCAATCAAAAATTGATTGAAATCAATTTAGAAAAAAAGTTTCCCTTGTTAGCTATTTCAGGAAATCACGATTCTGCGAGTCGTTTAGCTACGGGACAACCTTGGTATCGGCTAAAAAATTTTCAATTGCATACGAAAATGACGCAAGCTTTTGAACCGATTGAATTTGTAGATACGCAATTTTTCTTGTTGCCTTATTTTGAACCCATGGACGCTTCTTTTTATTTTCAAGAAGAAATAAGAACTATCCAACAAGCGTTTGAAAAAGTGATTCCGGAAATAAAAAAACAGTTTGATCCTCATAAAAAGCATGTGTTAGTTACTCATTTTTTCATCACAGGAAGCTTAAGAACAGAATCAGAAACAACAATCGAAGTTGGCGGATTAAACGGGCTTTCAAAAGAACTATTCAAAGATTTTGACTATACAGCTTTGGGTCATCTACATTCAAAAAATGCGATAAGAAACGGCAAAATTCGGTACAGTGGCTCGCCTTTAAAATTTTCATTATCTGAGACTAACGATGAAAAAGGGGTGTTTATTGTGGACACGTTGACAGAAACTGTTGACTTTCATCCTCTAAAACCTATACGTGATGTCAAAGTCTTACAAGCTTCTTTTCAAGAGTTGCTCACGCCAAATTACTATCAAAAATTAGACCGAACTTGTTTTTGGCAGTTTGAATTAAAAGATCGTGCCATTATTCCTAATATGATGAATCAATTACGTAGTCTGTATCCATTTGTTCTGGGTGTACAGCGAATAAATGGACGGAATGAGTCAGTAAAGTTACAAGAGTTACAAAAACGTAGCGGAAAACCTGAAGAAATGCTAACTAGTTTTTTTGAAGATATCACTGGTGATTCACTTACAAAAAGTCAATTGAAATGGCTTCAAGAAGGGATTCAAGCCGCAAATGATCAGGAAGTGAGGGATTGAGATGCAACCACGGAAATTAACCATCCAAAACTTTGGTCCTTTTATTCATGAAAGTGTCGATTTTGGTGATTTTCAAGAAGCGGGGTTGTTTCTTATCACCGGAAAAACAGGTGCAGGCAAGACGACGATTTTTGATAGTATCACGTTTGCTTTATTCGGAGAAACTTCCGGACAAATTCGATTGGGAAAAGAAATGCGATCGACATTTGCTTCTCTTGAAGAGGAGACCAAGGTAACTTTCGGCTTTGAACATCAAAGTTTTTATTATGAAGTCTGTCGTTCACCAGAACAAGAACTTGCTAAAAAAAGAGGCGAGGGAACACATATTCGAACTGCCAAAGCTCGTTTGAGAATTTTTAATTCTTTTCATCAGCTCCAAAAAGAGGTAACAAAAATCAGCGAAGTGGATCGATTTATCAAAGAACTATTACACTTGAATGCCAAACAATTTTTTCAAGTTATTTTGTTACCACAAGGAGAATTTCGAAATTTTTTGATTGCTTCAAGTAATGAAAAAGAAAAACTTTTGCGAAATATATTTGGAACAGAAATCTTTCAACGTCTTAATGAGTGGTTAAAACAGCAACAAAAACTTGCCAACCAAGACAATGATGCATTACAAATTCAATTGACTAGCTTACAACATCGTTTTGTAAATTCTCAACCAGAAACGATTTTATCCACGCAAGAAAGTTTACTGTATCGTAAAGACGAACTTAAAAAAATTCATAAAGAAATTGAACAAATCAAACAAGAACTTTCTCAATGGAAAGTAAAAGAAAAACAAGCACAAGATGCCTTGTATGTTGCCAAAGAATTAAATAAATCTTTGGATGAATATGAAGCGCTGAAAGCAACAGAAAAGAAACTGTTTCTAGATGGAAAAAAGAAGCAGCAACAAAACGAACAGGTGAATGCCTTAGTTTGGCTTGAAAAAAATCAAGGACTTTTGGAAGAAATTCAGCAGTATGAAGCAGAGTGTTCAGAATTAGAAAAGCAATTAAAACAAGGGAAAAAAGAATGGGACGTCCTTCAATCACAAAAGGCAGAATGGAACAAAGAAAAAGAACAAGTTGATCAATGGGAAAAAGAAAAAGAAGAAAAGAAACAAGCACAACAGCGTCTTCTCGATCTTCTACCACTTGCTAAAGAATATCAAGAACTAGCAGAACGAAAGGTAAAAGTCGATGGGCAACTAAAAAAGAATCAGAAAGAATTCTCTGTTTTAAAGAAGCAGCATGCTTTTTTTGAAGAAAAGGAACAAAAAGTAACAGACATCTTATCGAAAGAAAGTCAAATTTATGAAGATGAGATTCAATTGATTGGTGCAAAAGATGCCGTCGAAAAATTAGCAAGCGTAAGAGCTGAAAAGAAACAAAATGAAGCAGACATAACGAGCAATCAACAAACTATTTTTCAAATTGGTGAGCAATGTAAGCAAACAAAAGATGCTTTAGAAGCTATGAATCAAAAGATTGCTGATTTAAAAAATAAAAATGCTAAAATGCAGATTGCGCGTTTAAGTCTAGACTTACAGCCTGGTGAACCTTGTCCAATCTGTGGATCTGTGACACATCCAGCACCGGCTCTGGAACATGAGCTGTATTCAGTTGAAGAAATTAGAGCTATTGGAGACCAACTGGTAGAGGCCGAACAACAAGGAACAAAACTACTTAGCGAAAAAGAACAAAAAGAAACACAGTTAGCATATCTAAAAAAACAGCAACAAACTCTTAACAAAGCGCTTGAGCAAAAAGAAATCGCCTTTATTGAAGCAAAAAAAAGCTGTCAAAGCTTCTTTGATGAAAAAGAGGAAACAGTTGAGACCTCCATATGGGAAAATCAGTTACAAAAAGAAAAGAGAGAATTACAATCTGCTAAAAAAGAGCGAGAGCTTATCCAAAATGAAAAAGAAAAATGGCAACTTCAGTTTGATAAACAAGCAGAAAAAGAGCAAGAACTAAAAAAACAATCTGAAAAATTAAACGTGCAAGTGGACCAACTGAATAGACAATTGAATGGTCAAAGCTATGAAGAGTTAATTAGAAACGAAAAAGACTTGGCCCGTACGCAAAAGATAGTTGAAGAGAAAATTACTAATTATGCACAAGAAGGTCAACGTATAAAAGAGGTTACCTTTACATTAGAGGAACGTCAAAAGCAACAAGCTCAGCATTTACAAAGTACCCAAGAAAAAAAAGAACAAGCACGGCGTTTGCTCACCCAAAAACGGACACGTGAACCTTTTTATGCCTCTGAAAATAAAATGCAAGAAGATTTGAGCAAACTTACCGAACTCCCGCAATTACAAGCGGAATTAAAGAGCTATCAAGAAAAACTACAATTTACTCAAAAACGTTTAGCCCAATTACAAGAGGTAAAAGACAAAGAAAGACCAGAACTAGAGAAAATTCAAGAAAAATATCAACAATTAAACAATCAAGTAGACCATAGTCAACATGCCTTGTACCAAAAAGAAGCAGAACAAAAGAATAACGAGACACTCATCGAGGAAATGGAGAATTTATATAATAAAGGACTTAAAAAAGCAAACGAACTTGCTGAACTTCAGCAACTTTCGGAAACGATGAACGGAAACAACGTCAAAAAAATAAGCATTGAACGCTATGTTTTACAAGCTTATCTAGCTGAAATACTAGAAGTTGCCAACCAGCGATTAGTAAAACTCAGCCGTGGTCGCTATCAGTTTTTATTAAAAGATGGTATGGGAAGTTATAAAAGTTCTACTGGTTTGGAAATCGATATTTATGATGATAATGCTGGGACCAGTCGTCGAGCGCAGACACTTTCTGGTGGAGAAAGTTTCATCGCAGCCCTAGCATTAGCACTTTCTTTGGCAGATGTCATTCAAAATCATTCAGGCGGTGTTGCTATCGAAGCATTATTTATCGATGAAGGGTTTGGTTCTTTGGATGAAGAGGCATTGGATATGGCTTTGGAAGCTCTGGAAATGGTAGAAAACGAAGGAAGAATGATTGGAATTATTAGTCATGTACGAAGTTTAAAAGAACAAATTCAACAACAGATTGTCGTGGATGCCAAAGGAAATGGGCAAAGTAAAATTATAAGCAAACCACAAGAAAAAAGGAGGACTTCTCTATATGAAATGGAGTATACCAGAACGAACGATAGATAAAGGAAGGGATTATGTTAATCAAGAACGTGTTCTTTCGGTTACAGCGGATCCTGAAAAAAATGTTTGGCATGCTGAAGTTTTAGGAAGCGAGTTGTACCGTGTTGAATTAGATGCAACTCCAAAAGAAGAGGATTATTGTCAATGTCCTTATTGGGAAGAACACCATTACTGTAAGCATACCGTTGCTGTCGAATTGTATTTAAGAAAACAAGGAAAATCACGAAAAATCACAAAAAATTCTCTTCCTAAACAAACCAAAGTTTCTCCTTCAAAATTGTTTTCGCAAGGCTTTCAATATATTCAAGAAGAACATGATCGAAAGGTTCAACCTTTAAGAATTCAATGTCAACTGGAAAGTTTAGCAACCAATCCTTATCGCTATGAATTAGATGTTTTAGGAATTACTTTAAAAATTGGTAAAAAAGATGCTCGAACTTATGTAGTGAAGAATATTTATAAATTTTTACAACAATATAGAGAAGAGGGAACTTTTTCTACTAATTCTCAAAATAATTTTTTCTTAACAACCGAAGCTTTTACAACCGAAGAAAATGAATTATTTACCCACTTCTCACAGTTAGCCCAAAATCAAGAATTAATGGGATATATGGGAATCCAAGTCAATGGGAAAATGGACAAAAGATACTTGATGCTACCCGTTGATTCAGGCAAAAAATTGATTGAAAAAATGTTGCCTTATGATTTTTCTTTCCAAGGAAAACATAGTCAATTAAATGACTTAGTTTTCTCAGATCAAAAACAACCTTTAGCTTTTCAAGTAACGAAAAAAGACGATAAATTTGAACTCCAGGTCAAAAAAGATTTTGATCAAGTGTTTAAACATTATGGTTGGGGGTTGATTGATTCTACCCTTTATTATCTGTCAGCCCAAGCTTTTGATAGCTACATGATCATGGAACAATTGTTAAAACGTTTAAAAACGAACGCCATTTTTTATCCTAAAGATGAATTATCGGTTTTATTCAAACAAGTGTTGCCTAAACTGCGACAAATTGGTGAGGTTCAAATAGATCAAGAAATTTATAATTTTATCAGCCAAGAACCCCTATCCATCGTTTTTTATCTACGGAAACAACGTGGAATGATCGATTTACGAGCGGATCTACTTTATGGGCAAACTGTATTTTCTACTGACCCCAAGCATCAAAAAGTAGAAAAAGACCATCCTGAAATCTTAAGAGATTACAAAAAAGAAAAACGGATGGAGGATTTGATTGATACTCTACATTTTGAAAAAACAGCGAAAGGTTGGCAAAAACCATTACCACAAGGACAAGCCTTGTATCATTTCTTCACTCGGGAATTGGCCTATTTACGACAATTTGGAAAAATTCGCATGGGCAAAAAATTGCGAGAACTTTATTTAGACAAAGAGCAGGAACCGAAAATTCAGGTTGATCGTTCGGACTCTTGGCTAGATGTCACTTTTGATATCTCTGGAATTAATCAGAGTGAAATTGATGATGTCTTGCAAAGTTTATTAAACAACGATGCCTTTTATACTTTGAAGAATGGTCAAGTATTATCGTTAGAATCAGAAGAATTCCAAGAAACTAGTCAAATTTTATCTTCTTTACGAAAAAATATGACTTTAAAAGAAGGAACAGCTCAAGTCCCTTTGTATCAGGGCTTGCAATTACAAAATGAATTAGCCGATCAAGCACAATTTACTGACGATTTTAAACAAATGACTACTGATTTGATTCATCCTGAACAATTTGATGTGGCCTTACCAAAAAATTTACAAGCGAACTTGCGTAATTATCAGGTAGTTGGTTTTCGATGGCTAAAAATGTTGGGACACTATCAGTTTGGTGGCATTTTGGCCGATGAAATGGGTCTGGGAAAAACCTTACAAATGATCAGCTATTTGCTCTCAGAAAAAAATGAACATCATAATTTACAAGCTTTGATAGTAGCTCCGGCAAGTTTGACTTATAATTGGCATCAAGAGATTAAACGGTTTGCACCTAGCTTGAAATCAGTAGTGGTCAGTGGCAATAGAGACCAACGCGATCAATTGCTCCAGGAAAAAACAGATATTTGGATTACTTCTTACGCTAGTCTACGTCAAGATGTTGATTTGTATAAAGAGCTACCTCTGAACTATTTAGTATTGGATGAGGCCCAAATGGTAAAAAATAGTAGTACCAAAACAGCGCATGCTTTACGTTCTCTAAAAATAGACCGTCGCTTTGCTTTAAGTGGCACGCCTATTGAGAATAATCTAGAAGAACTTTGGTCATTGTTTCAAATGATTATGCCTGGATTTTTTCCAACCAAACAAGAATTTCGCGAAATATCAACGGAAAGAATTGCCAGAATGATCCAACCATTTGTCTTACGTCGTGACAAACGTACGGTTTTACAAGACTTACCAGAAAAACTAGAGACCAATTATTATAGTGCTTTGACTGACGAACAAAAAAAGGTTTATTTGGCTTACCTCGGACAAATGCGCGAAGAAGTTTCAGGAATGAGTTCAGAAAGCTTTCAAAAAAATCGCATAAATATTTTAGCGGGCTTGACTCGATTACGTCAAATTTGTTGTCATCCAGCCTTATTTATCGATAATTATAAAGATGGTTCTGGCAAATTAGAACAGGTGAAAGATCTGATCCAAGCTGCCAAAGAAAATGGTCGTCGCGTCTTACTCTTTTCTCAATTTACTAGCATGCTTTCCATCATAGAAGAAGAACTAAATGATCTGGGACTTAAAACTTATTACTTACGGGGAAGCACGCCTCCTAAAGATCGTTTACAGATGGTGGAAGATTTTAATCAAGGCCAACGAGACGTCTTTTTGATTTCTTTAAAAGCAGGCGGAACGGGGTTGAATTTAACCGGTGCTGATACGGTTATTTTGTATGACTTATGGTGGAACCCAGCGGTAGAAGAGCAAGCAGCAGGTCGAGCGCATCGAATCGGACAAAAGCATGTGGTTGAAGTTTGGCGAATGATTGCTGAAGGTACTATCGAAGAACGAATGGATTCGTTGCAACAAGAAAAGAAAGAATTATTCCAAAAGGTCATTCAAGGAAATGATACACAGTTACAAAAAATGACCGAAGAGGATATTCGCATGATCTTAAGTATTGGTGAAGACTCCTAAATAAAAAGCGTGGTGTTTTGGCATCACGTTCTTTTTATTTTTTTTCAAAGAAAGGAGCTGACTATTTAAAAAAAATTCACTTTGATTTTTGTTATCAGCTTCTATATAATTGAATTTGATTGTTTTTTAAGTAGCTATAAACAAGGATTTTTTCTTAAGAAAGGGGTCTTTTTTTGTTTAAACGTTTCTTTAGTTATTATCGTCCATATAAAAAATTATTTATACTTGATTTTTCTTGTGCCATTGTTGCCGGTGCTTTAGAATTAGCATTTCCAGTAGCTGTCAACCGTGTCATCGATCAAATTATGCCTCAAAATAATTTTCGAACGATTTTATTGGCTTGTTTGGGTTTATTATTTTTCTACGTTATCAATACTATTTTACAGTATATCGTTGTTTTTTTTGGTCATAAATTAGGGGTAAATATTGAAACAACTATGCGTCGTGAATTATTTGACCATCTTCAAACCCAATCTTTTGAATATTATGATGAACAACAAACGGGGAAATTATTGAGTCGACTAACTACGGATCTTTTCGAGATCTCAGAAGTAGCACACCATGGGCCAGAAGATGTTTTTATTACCATCATGACACTTTTGGGTTCTTTTTTGATTATGATGAATATGCATGCGAAGTTAGCTTGGGCAACTTTTGCGATGATACCACTTATAACGATTGCTCTTGTCTTTTTTAATAAAAAGATGACGGGGGTCAATACTGAAATTTATGAAAACTTGGCCGAATTTAATGCTGGTGTTGAGGCGGCGGTTGGTGGCATTCGGGTCACTCAATCTTTTGCCAACGAAGCGTATGAAAAAAAACGTTTCTTTGGACTAAGTGAACTATATCGACAATCTAAACTTGCTTTTTACAAAGTGATGGCTGTAAGTTCTACTTATAATTATATCATGATGCGTTTGATCAATTTGTTTGCACTTTTCTTTGGTTCTTATTTCACCATACGCGGTGAGTTGACGAACGGTCAATTTGTGGGTTTTATTTTACTTTCCAATGTTTTTGTACGACCGATTGAAAAAGTGAATACGATGATTGAAAGTTACCCGAAAGGAATTGCAGGGTTTAAACGTTTTATTGAAGAACTTGATAAGCCGTCACAAATCGTTGATGCTTCGGATGCTGTTGAGGTGGACCATCTTAAAGGTGACATTGTTTACTCGGATGTCTCTTTTTCGTATGCAGACCATACCAAAGTACTCAGTCATATCGATTTAAAAATTAACGCTGGTGAGACAGTCGCCTTTGTTGGAAAGAGTGGCTCGGGAAAAACAACCTTATGCAATCTTTTGCCACGCTTTTATGAAGTTACTGACGGCACTATCACTATTGATGGAATGGATATCAAAGAAATGACCTTATCTTCTTTGCGAAAAGAAATCGGAACGGTACAACAAGATGTATTCATGTTTCCCGGAACTTTACGGGAAAATATTTTGTATGGGAATTTAGATGCAACAGAAGAAGAAATTCAACAAGCGGTTTCCTTAGCTCACCTGCAAAAAGTGATTGATCAAATGAGCGATGGCTTAGACACAATAATTGGTGAACGTGGGGTAAAACTTTCTGGTGGTCAACGTCAACGAGTTGCTATTGCCCGAATGTTTTTGAAAAATCCGCCAATCTTGATTTTAGATGAAGCCACCTCTGCTTTAGATACAGAAACAGAGCAAGTCATTCAAGAATCCTTAGAATCACTAGCGAAAGGACGAACAACGTTGATCATTGCCCATCGTTTGGCAACCATTCGTCATGCGACACGTATTGTGGTGATGAGTGAAGAAGGAATCTTGGAACAAGGCTCTCATGAGGAATTAATGGCCCAAAACGGTGCCTATAAAAAATTATATAACGGACAATTTCATGAATGATAAAAAAATGAAGATAAAAAAATAACACGTGATTAGCCAATTTACTTTTAGTAAAATAATGAAAAATAAAATGAACATAATATTTAATTAGGTTGTCAAAGGGAGAAAAAAACTTGATAAAAGTAAGTTTTCTCCCTTTTTGAGTTTGTGAATTTTTTCAAATAAACTTTTACTAGTAGAGAGACACCAGTTTATTTGCCGATAATTTAGTACAGATTTTAGTCTCTGTTATATAAAAATAAAAAAACAAAAAAAATATCTTTTTATTTTTTTTTAATCAGAAAGCTTGATAGAATAATGTTTTTAAATTAGAAAAAATAATAAAATAATTTCGTTTTTATCTACTAATTGAAAAAAACCACTAGATAATCAGGAAAACTTTTGTTATAATGGACACAGAAGGAAAATTTATTTCCTTAAAATCTTAAAGGAGTGATGCACGTTGTTGACACTATATACTTCCCCGAGTTGTACGTCATGTAGAAAGGCAAGAGCCTGGTTACAAGAACATGAAATTCCTTTTGTAGAGCGCAACATATTTTCAGAACCACTCACTAAAGATGAACTGACATCGATTTTACAAATGACAGAAAGTGGGACGGAAGAAATCATTTCGACTCGATCAAAGGTTTTTCAAAAGTTAAACATGGACCTAGAAGAGTTACCACTTAACGAATTATTGAATTTAGTACAAAAGAACCCTGGGTTATTACGTCGACCTATCATGATTGACGAAAAGAGATTACAAGTTGGTTTTAATGAAGATGAAATTCGTCGTTTCTTACCAAGAGATGTCCGTCAATTAGAACTTCGAAAGGCCCAATTAATGTCAGGATTATAAAAACAAAGGCAACGCGTTTCTTTCTAAAGAATGTCGATTTTTGCTAGAACGGCATGAAAGAAATTCGTTGTCTTTTGTAGATAAGCAAAATAGAGATAAAAGCTTTAAAAAGAGAAGTCTCTTAAGTCTTTCTTCAACCTTTTTAGAGAATCAAATTTTTTTCTTTACATTTTGGAGGCTTTCGTTACAATGAAAGTATAGAAACAAAGAAGTGAGGTGTGGCTACTATGGAAATGGAACATATCAATGATAATACAATCCGCGTTTTGCTTAAGTCAGAAGATTTGATGGCAAGAGGCATTACTTTTTTAGACCTTTTAGGAAATGGAAAAGAGATTGAAAATTTTTTCTACAGTATTCTAGATGAGGTCGATGTGGATCACGAATTTAAAGGAAATGATGCCATTACCTTTCAAGTGATTCCCAAACCAGAAGGACTTGAACTTTTTATCAGTAAAAATTTATCTTTGGAAGATATGAATCCGTATGAAATCTATGGTGATTACTTTTCACAAGAAGAAATTACAAAATGGTTGAAGACAGAAGATCCTGAACGGTTTGATAATCTATCGCAAGAAGAAATCGTCGAAGGGTTTCAAAAAGAAAAATCAATTGAAAAAGAGGATGAAAAAGAGATATCAACTCCAGTAGAACTTCAGTATGTTTTTGAACTGGATTCGTTTGAAACCATGATTCAACTTTCAACTGAAATTTGTTTGGAAAATATTCGAACCAATCTATATGTGATGCAAGACAAGTATTATCTCAGTGTTTTCTTTTTAGAAGAAATGCTTACGAAACATCAAATAGAAGATCAATTAGCTACTGTTACAGAATTTGCAAATAAAAGTGAATTAACAACTGATTACTTGTCAGAACATGGTCAATTGATTATGTCAGAACATGCAATCGAATTGACTCGCGAGCATTTTAAGTTTTAAAGATTGATTCAGAAAAAGACTATCTAAAAAAGATAGTCTTTTTCTTTTGATTAAAAAACGATTGTCGAAAAAATCCGTACGTTAGGATAGGAGGCGATCGTATGTTGATAGCACAAAAAACAAGTGGAGAGAAAATTTTAGCACAAGAATGTTTAAAGAGTGAAAAAGACTTACTTTGTCCCTTGTGTAAGCAACCGGTTATTTTGAAAAAAGGAACTATTAAAATTCCCCATTTTGCTCATCTTAGAAGAGAAGATTGTCAAAGTTTCAGTGAAGGCGAAACTCAAGAACATTTACAAAATAAGTTGTTTTTACAAAAATGGACACAAAAGGGTGTATTAGAGGCATATTTACCAGAATTAAAACAGCGCCCAGATCTTTTACTTGATTTCTTAGCAATCGAAGTACAGTGTTCTTCATTAAAAATAGAACGTTTCATGGAACGTACGAATAATTATCTCAAGCATGGCTATCATCCTTGGTGGTTATTAGGAAAAAAATTAGGACCAAACAAACTGCAGCAACCTTTTACCACTCTTCAAAAAGCTGTTACCTATTATTCTAAGCAAAAGGGATTTTTTTTATGGTTAATTCGAGCGGATTCAAAAGAAATTTGGTTATTGTATGACCTTCATTGGCATTTTCAAGGCAATGTTCATTTTAAAATAAAGAAATGGCATTTTTTAGAAGTACCACTCTCGCAAATGTTCCAATTTCAAGTAAACAGGACACCTTTTCAGTGGGGGCAAAACGATTATCGTATGCATTTGCAAAAAAAATTAATGACCGAGCAGGAAGGGGCTCGTCGTTTACAAGAAAAAATATATCTTCAAGGTGGAAATTTATTAGACCTACCAAGCTGGTGTTATGAAGCCAGTCCTTACCAGTTTTTCTTTGAGGATCAATTATTGTTTTTGCGATTTAGTTTTTTACAAACGAAAAATTATCAAGAATGGTTAGAACAACTAAAAAATCTAGAATTTTCATGGCTGTTTCCTTTAGCTTCTCAAAAACTTATTTTAGAAGAAATTTATAATGAATGTATTTTTTTGAGTAAAAAATGACTTTTTCATGAGTTTTTAAAAAAGAATATGATACACTATATTATAATGAAAGGCGATAAATCTGATTTATTGCAAATTAAAAAGGAGGAATAGTGAATGTCTGAAACAAAACAATTACCAAAACGTGAAGCAGTAACAGAAAAAATGACGTGGGATTTAACGAAAATATTTTTAAATGACGCGGCTTTTGAAACAGCTTTTAAAAAATTACAAAATGATCTAACGAGTGCTAGTCAGTATAAAGGAAGTTTGAACAAAGGGGCGAGTGAATTTTTAAAGGCTTTGGAATGGGTTTTAGCTGTCTCACGTGAATTAGAAGCAATCTATGTATACAGCCATCTGAAAAATGATCAAGATACCTCAAATACCACCTATCAAGCTTTACATGCTCGTGCAAGTAGTCTTTTATCTCAGACCAGTGAAGCTATCAGTTGGTTTGAACCAGAAGTTCTTTCGCTTAGTGACGATACGATTTGGGGCTATTTTGACCAAGAACCAAAGCTTGCAGTTTACAGACATTTTATTCAACAATTAGTAGATAATAGAGCCCATGTATTACCAGAAGAACAAGAAGCGTTATTAGCAGCTGCTGGAGAAATCATGGAATCGCCTGGATCCACTTTTTCTGTTTTAAATAATGCTGATTTAGCTTTTCCAACGATTGACGATGAAAATGGAGAAAAAGTTCAACTTTCTCATGGTGTTTATGGACAAATGATGGAAAGTACTAATCGACGTGTAAGAGAAGATGCCTTTAAAGGAGTTTATAGTATCTATAAGCAGTTTCAAAACACCTTTGCGACTACTTTAACTACTAATGTTAAAACCCATAATTATGAAGCGAAAGTACGTCATTATGATTCCGCAAGACAAGCTGCTTTAAGTAATAATCATATTCCAGAAAGTGTTTATGATACCTTAGTTGATGTTGTGAACAATCATTTAGATCTTTTACACCGTTACATGAAATTACGTAAACGTTTATTGAAAGTTGACAAATTACACATGTATGATGTTTATACACCTTTATTAGGAGAAGCTCCAATTAGCTATACTTATGACAAAGCGGTGGATAAAGCTTTAGAAGCTTTGAAACCTATGGGAGAAGATTATTTGTCTATTGTTCAAAAAGCCTTTGATGAACGATGGATTGACGTAGTTGAAAACAAAGGAAAACGTAGTGGCGCTTATTCATCAGGGGCCTATGATACGAATCCTTATATTTTATTGAACTGGCATGATACCTTAGATCAATTATTTACTTTGGTTCATGAAATGGGACATAGTGTGCATAGCTATCTGACTCGCCATCATCAACCCTACGTTTATGGAGATTATTCAATCTTTTTGGCAGAAATTGCCTCAACAACAAATGAAAATATCTTGACTGAACATCTCTTAGAAACTGAAAAAGATCCACGCGTCAGAGCGTATGTGTTAAATCATTTTCTAGATGGGTTTAAAGGAACAATATTCCGCCAAACACAATTTGCAGAATTTGAACACTTCATGCACGTGGAAGATGCGAAAGGCAATGCTTTAACAAGTGAGTTTTTAAGCGATGCCTATGGAAAATTAAATCAAAAATATTATGGCGAAGCTGTTGAAGACGATCCCGAAATCCATCTAGAATGGGCTCGCATTCCACATTTTTATTATAATTATTATGTATTCCAATATGCTACGGGCTTTTCGGCGGCTTCTTCATTGGCTAATAAAATTTTAAATGAAGGGCCAGAAGCCTTGGATCATTATTTGAGCTATTTAAAATCAGGAAATAGTGACTATCCAATCGAAGTGATGAAAAAAGCGGGCGTTGATATGACCCAATCGACTTATATTGAAGATGCCATGAAGGTTTTTGAAGAACGATTGAATGAGTTAGAAAAACTTGTCGCAGAATTAGAAAAAAATTAACTAACTAAAAAGACTTGCCACAAAACTGTTTTGTCAGTGGCAAGTCTTTTTCAACTATTAAGGAAATATATCTTTATAGTTTTATTAAAATTCATTTTTTTCTTTAGCTAAGAGAGCACGGGTAATTTTATTTTGAGCAGGTTGATAAGTAATTTTCCATTTTTGTAACAACTCTAGAAAGTCCTGTTTCCCCTGGGTAGAATCAGCGACTTCTAGTTCAAGTTCAAAATCATGACAAAGACCATACCAACTTTCATCGATTGCAAGAAGACCAGTGTCAATTTCAAATTCTGCTCGTTTGGTCGTTAATTGTGTCAACAGTATTAGCTGTGAGGGAGCAATGTCTTCTTTTAACAGTTTGTTTGCGACTGTTCCATTGGTCAAAATTTTTTCTTGTTGTATCAATTGTTCCGTTTGCTTCAAAGATAGGGAATCTGTGGTTTCCAATAAGCCGTTTTTAGCTGGGGTTTTAAGAGTGAGCTCTCCAT
Source organism: Candidatus Tetragenococcus pullicola (assembly GCA_019115705.1). GTDB lineage: Bacteria > Bacillota > Bacilli > Lactobacillales > Enterococcaceae > Tetragenococcus > Tetragenococcus pullicola. Next base: position 27,960 of record DXDB01000205.1, read on the forward strand.
GATCTGGGTAGCGACGAATTCGAAGGCCCCAGCCTTTTTGGTGTAATTTTTTATCTACTGTGTCAAAATAACAATTGGTTTGAAGCTTGAAATCTGTTTCAATGAGATGGTAAAAATGGCATATTTTTTTATGTTCTTCTGCCGTAAGTAAGGTTTTAAACTCAATTTCTTGTTGTTCACTCATAAGTTGTGCCTCCTTTTCTTTCTTTTTACAACAGTCTGTAGCTTTCGTCAATCAAAGATACTTAAAATGGTAAACGATTTAGTATCTAAACGAATTTATGCTACTATTTTTTCAAAGTCAGAGCTAAAGATTTCTGAGAAACTATGTTAAAATGGACAGTGGATATTGTTTTTGAAATGAGGGATTTGAAATGGATAAAGATTGGGAATTGTTCTTAGCTCCTTATCAACAAACCGTAAATGAGTTAAAAGTCAAACTGCGGGGGCTTAGAAAGCAATACCGAGAAACCAATCAGCATGTGCCGATTGAATTTGTGACAGGGCGCGTCAAGCCAATCGAAAGTATCGTAACAAAATCTAAATTAAGAAAAATACCTTTAGAGCGGTTAGAAACGGAAATGTCTGATATTGCAGGGCTACGGATTATGTGTCAATTTGTAGAAGACATTTATGAAGTTGTCGCTATTTTACGAAATCGAAAAGATATGAAAGTATTGATTGAAAGAGACTACGTGACCAATAATAAGATAAGTGGCTACCGTTCGTATCATTTAGTGATTGAATATCCAGTTCAACTGATTGATGGGGAAAAGAAAGTTTTAGCAGAAATTCAAATAAGAACTTTAGCCATGAATTTTTGGGCGACGATCGAGCATTCGTTAAATTATAAATATCAAGGAAATTTTCCCGATGAAATAGGAGATCGTCTTAAAAGAGCAGCGGAGGCAGCTTATCAACTCGACGAAGAAATGTCAAGTATCCGTGAAGAAATACAAGAAGCACAACATCTATTCACACACGGAAAAGGCTCTCCTAAACCAGAACTTACAAAAAGGAATGAGCAAGGAAAGGGCGAAGATAAATGACGGTATTAAAAGTGGCCATTGTTAGTAACCAAACGCCTAAATCGGCGGCGGCTAATGAACGTCTACATATTCTTTTAAAAGAAGCTGGACATACGATTGACCAAAAAGATCCTGATATTGTTATTTCAATTGGTGGCGATGGGACGCTTTTGTCGGCTTTTCACTTATATAATCACAAATTAGATCATATCCGATTTTTAGGGGTACATACGGGTCATTTAGGCTTTTATACTGATTGGCGGGATTATGAACTTGAGGAATTGGTTGAATCTTTGTGTAGAGATGAAAAACAACGGATCAGTTATCCTTTATTGGATGTTTCCATTCGATATCATCACGAGAAAGAAGATCGCCATTTTCTAGCTTTAAATGAATCGACCATTAAACGCGGAAATAGTACGATGGTTGCCGATATTTATATAAAAGATGATTTATTTGAGCGTTTTCGTGGTGATGGGGTTTCACTTTCGACGCCAACAGGTTCGACTGCTTATAACAAAAGTGTCGGAGGAGCTGTTTTACATCCTAGTATTAATGCCTTGCAACTTTCAGAAATTGCTTCGTTAAATAATCGAGTATATCGTACACTAGGCTCACCGCTTATTGTACCTGAAAAAGAATGGGTAACAATCAAGCTACCTGAAACAACTGATTATGCAATTACGGTTGATCAAATCAGTATTCGTGAAGAGCAGATTGATTCTATTTGCTATCAAATTGCTAAAGAAAGGATCCAATTTGCTTCTTATCGACACACTCACTTTTGGGATCGTGTTCGTGATGCTTTTATTGGGGAATTAGAGTAAAAATGGAATTTTTATTTCAATATAAGAAAAAAAGTGGCCAACAAGTCAAGTATTTTCTTAAAGAACAAGATATTTCTAAGGGATTATTGGCAAAGATTAAATTTCAAGGTGGCGATATTGTAGTCAATGGTAAAAGAGAAAATGTTTTATATGAATTAGTGGAAAATGATCATGTGTGTGTTGTGATTCCTGATGAAAAAGAACATGAAACACTTCTTGTCGATGATACACCAATTGATATTGTTTATGAAGATGATCATTTGTTAGTGGTAAATAAGCCGGCAAAAGTTGCCTCAATTCCAGCACAATACCATCCTAACCACACGATGGCTAATCGTGTGAAGGGTTATTACAAACGACAAAATTATAAGAATCAAATTGTTCATGTGGTGACTCGTTTGGATCGAGATACTTCCGGTTTAATGTTGTTTGCTAAACATGGCTATGCCCACGCTAAACTTGATAAACAGTTACGAGAAAAAACGCTGATAAAGACCTATCAAGCGCTTCTTTCTGGGGAAATGGCGAATTTAAAAGAACATGACCGAATTACGTTACCAATCGCCAGAGATCTTCCTTCTATTTTAAAACGAAAAGTAGCTGAAGATGGGAAATTTGCAGATACTGAATATTGGGTGGATGAAAAGACGGCTTCTTTGGCTTTAGTGCACATACGTCTGCATACCGGTCGGACCCATCAAATTAGGGTCCATTTTTCAGCAATAGGCTTTCCTTTGGTTGGTGATGACTTGTATGGAGGTCAGATGGACTTACCATTAAAAAGACAAGCGTTACATTGTTGTGAACTTTCATTTATTCATCCATTTACCAATGAACATTTAAAATTTCAACAAAGTTTACCAAAAGATATGGAGGTCATCCAAAAAATATTTGCTAAGAGGTGAAAGAATTGGAAGAAATTCAAGAATTAGAAGTACATTATGGCCGATTGATTGAACTTTTGGAGGGAAATCAACTTCAAGAATTTCGAGAAGCATTTTTGGAGCTACATATATATGAACAAGGCCAATTCTATCAATCTCTTGATGAATCACAACGGCAATTACTATATGCTTATTTATCTCCAAAAGAAATGGCTGATATGTTTGATATCATTGAAGAAGACGATGAAAATATTCAAAGTTATCTCAGTGAAATGCGGCCGACATATGCCAGTGCGATGTTGGCTGAAATGTATACCGATAATGCGGTTGATATCTTAAATACCTTGCACAAAACTCAAGTTTCTCACTATTTGAGTTTAATGAATGCTACACAAGCTTCTGAAATTAAAGACCTATTGCATTATGAAGATGATACAGCCGGTTCGATCATGACAACTGAATATGTTGCAATTGTGGCAAATCAAACTGTTCGCTCGGCGATGACTGTCTTAAAGAGTAGGGCGGCTATCGCGGAAACTATCTACTATATTTATGTAGTCGATCAAAGACATCGCCTCGTGGGTGTTATTTCATTAAGAGATTTGATTGTAAATGAAGACGACCGCATGATATCCGATGTATTAAATGAACGGGTTATATCTGTTCATGTGGGAGATGACCAAGAAGATGTCGCCCAAAAATTTCGGGATTATGACTTTTTAGCTTTACCAGTTACCGATTACGATGAGCAATTGTTAGGAATTGTCACGGTTGATGATATCATTGATGTTATTGATGATGAAGCAACAAGTGATTACTCTGGATTAGCTGGGGTCAATGTTGACGATATTGCTGAAAATCCGCTAAAAGCGGCACTCAAACGACTGCCTTGGTTGATTACTTTACTTTTTTTGGGAATGGCCACGGCAACATTGATTGGTCATTATGAGAAACTAGTGAGTCAAGCAAGCATTTTAGCCGTCTTTATTTCCTTGATTACAGGAACAGCCGGTAATGCCGGGACACAGTCTCTAGCTGTAGCGGTTAGACGGTTGGCAATGGGCGATAATAAAAAAGAAAGTTTACTTCATACCATTTGGGGAGAAGTCTTCACTGGATTGATCACTGGAGCAATTACAGGAATCACCATTTTTATCATTGTTTCCATTTGGAAAGGAAACCCTGTATTAGGCTTTGTCATTGGCATGGCCATGATGATTGCAATCACTGTAGCAAATCTTGCAGGGAGCTTTATCCCTATGATAATGGACAAATTAGGCTTTGATCCTGCAGTAGCAAGTGGTCCATTTATAACGACCTTGAGCGATTTAACCAGTGTTTTGATTTACTTTCAAATTGCCAGCTTATTTATGAGTTATTTTATCGGACAATGACAAAAAAAGAAGACAAATAAAGACACTTTTTTGTTTTAGGAAAAAAGTGTCTTTCAAAACTATTTTGACCAATTAGGCTTGACTAAGGTCAATGATTTTGGTTCCGTGGACTTCATTTATAGAAAGCCTAGTAGCGATTTTTGTAGCATTTTTAAAAGTAATACCAGCTCCGGGTAAGATAATCAAACGATTGTCTGCATATTGAATCAATTGTTGTAAATGTGGATAATTCTCTTCGATTTTGGAATCTACACCGCCGCCATGCGTCAAAATTCTAGAAACTCCTTGTTCAGCTAACCAATCAATGGCTTCGAGTTGATCGTTTTCTTTTAATTGATCAAAGGCCATGTGGAAAGTGATTTGCAATCCTTCAGATAGTTGAATCAAGTATGTTAAAGCCTCTTTGTCAAGTTTTTGATTGACAGTCAAGCAGCCAAAAACAACACCATCCGTTTCTAGTTTTTTAGCTTCGATGAGATCAGTCTCCATTATACGTAATTCATTATCGTTATAAACAAAGTCGCCTCCTCTAGGACGAATCATTGTCATTACAGAAACATTTTTTTCATGTGCATATTGGATTGTTTCTTCAAGAACGCCTGTGCTAGGCGTCGTTCCGCCCACCGCTAGGTTATCGCATAATTCGATTCGTTTTGCTCCTAGTCCAATGGCTTGTGGGACACAGGTAAAATTTTCAGCACAAAATTCTTTAATCAACAGTTTAATCACCCATTTCGTTAGAATAGTTACTCTCATTTTAGCATATCAAAAAAATAAAGTAAGAGAGTAGGAGGACAAATATGTTAAAAAAAATTGATCGTGGCGCAAATTTCGTTCGAAACAATGGGGCCTTATTCCGTTGCCCTAAATGCCATAGCCAAATGATTGCTCAAAATTACCAGCTTCGTTGTGAAAAAGGACATACGTTTGACCTCTCCAAAAAAGGTACGCTATATTTTTTAGATCATCAAATCAAAACAGAATATGATGTTAAACTTTTTTTCCACCGTCAAAAAATGATAAAAAGTGGGATGTATCAACCATTAATCGATAAAATCATACCATTTTGTGACCATGAAAAAATCTTAGATGTTGGTTGTGGAGAAGGTAGTTTTTTGAATGAAATTGCGACTAAGGTTGCAATCGATGCTAGCGTAGGTTTTGATATTTCCAAAGAAGGAATTTATTTAGCAACTGAACAGCCCAATGAAGCTTTCTGGTGTGTAGCGGATTTAACCAATTTACCTTTTCAAAAGGAAAGCTTTTCGATCCTTCTAAATATCTTTTCCCCATCAAACTATCAGGAGTTTGAACGTGTTTTAAAAAAAGACGGAAAAGTAATTAAAGTTGTCCCTGGACCAAATTATTTACAAGAATTACGACAAGCCTTTTACCCAGAAGATTCAAGTAAACAAATTTATTCTAACCAATTAGTCATTGATAAATTTTTTGAAAACTTTTCGAATGTTACCCATCAAAAGATTCAGTATACCTTTGATATTCCTAAAGAAAATCGTGCTTCCCTGCTAGAAATGTCACCTTTAGAATGGAATGCGTCAGAAAAAATTAAAGAAGAGTTACAAAACCATCTCATAAAAAAAGTTACCATTGATTTGGAGCTTCTTATTGGCTCTTTTTAAAGAAACAATGAAAAAAAGTGGTTTTGCTTAATAAAATTATGCAAATATGAACTTTTTTTGAATTTTTAGAGTTTTTTCACTTGCAATCATTTCTTACCAATGATATAGTACTTTTAAGACATATTTCATTGGTTTTTATCAGCATCCTGTTCTGATAAAAGTTAGTGAAAAGAGTTTCACTAACGTAACGACTTGCCGTGCTTGACACCGAGTTGCTACGTTTTTTTATTGTTTTAAAATGAAGATTTCAAAAAAATACTCCAACACTATAATGATAGTGTTTCAAAAGAGAAGAGTGAAAAATATGAACCATATTGCTTTATTTGAACCATTGATACCAGCTAATACAGGAAATATTTCTAGAACGTGTGCGGCGACAAATGCCCCCTTGCATCTGATTGAGCCTTTGGGTTTTTCTACCGATGATAAACATCTGAAAAGAGCAGGACTTGATTATTGGGATAGTGTTGATATTACGTATCATCCCAATCTAGAAGCCTTTTTAAAAGAAGTTGGTGACCGTCCGTTACATTTGATTAGCAAGTTTGCCAATAAGGTTTATACTGAGGAAAATTTTGCCGATGATCGTGATCATTTCTTCTTGTTTGGAAAAGAAACGACTGGATTGCCTGAAGACTTTATGCGAGAAAATGAAGAAAAATGTTTACGAATTCCTATGAACGATACCCATGTTCGTGCCTTGAATTTATCCAATACGGCTGCTATGATCGTATATGAAGCGTTACGACAACAAGGTTTTCCCAATTTGGAATTGACACATCATTATCCAAATGACAAAATTGATTAAAGAAAGGTTTTAGAATGAAAATTTATTTTACTCGCCATGGCAAAACGCAATGGAATAAAGAACATCGCTTACAAGGTATGCATGGGGATTCTCCTTTGTTACCAGAAAGCTACCAAGCAATTCATTTATTAGGCAAATATCTAGAAGACGTTTCCTTTACAAAAATCTATTCGAGCACTTTACAAAGGGCAAAAGACACTGCGCAAGGAATCGAAAACGAATTAAAACAATCAACAGAAATTATTTACGACCCTAATTTAAGAGAAATAGGCTTTGGTAAAATCGAAGGACACAATTTTGATCACTTAGCCCATGATTATAAGGAACAAATGTACGATTTACGCCATCAATTAGATCAGTATGATCCGTCTGCTTATCAAGGGGAAACAGTGGACCAGGTGATTGAACGAATGACAGAGACAATTTTTAAAGCGATAGAAGAAAATAAAGGTCCTCTTCTTTTTGTCGGTCATGGGGCATCTTTGACGATGACAATCCAACATTTAATAGGCAAAAGTCCAAATCAATATCGAGCAATGGGTGGGTTAGATAATAATAGTTTGACTGTTTTGGAAACTCAAAATGAAACACTTCCTTTTCAATTAGTAAAATGGAATGACAGTCATTTTCTATCAGATTTAGAAAAAATAAAAGCTTAAGAGAGGAGCAGCTTCGTTGACAGATCAAATGTATATGGTTGGCAAAGTTGCTGCCGTTTTTTTTCAAAATCCGTCCAACTTTTATAAAGTCTTATTGATAAATATCGAAGAAACCGATAGTGATTATCATGAAAAACAAATTGTAGTCACAGGAAGTTTCGGTGATATTCAAGAGGAAGAAGAGTATCGTTTTTTCGGAAAACTCGTCCAACATCCTAAATATGGCGAACAAATGCAAGTCGATCGGTATGAAAAGGAACAACCTACTTCTGAACAAGGGTTAGTAAACTATCTTTCCAGTGATAAATTTCCAGGAATAGGAAAGAAAACGGCCGAAAAAATTATCGATCTATTGGGAGAAGAAGCAATTGATCGTATTATTGAAGATCCAAGTGTTTTAGAACAAATTTCGAGTTTGACAGAAAAAAAACGGAAGCTCCTAGTTGAAACGATTCAGTTGAACTATGGGATGGATAAGGTAATCGTAGGCTTAAATCGGTATGGATTTGGGAGTCGTCTGTCGTTTGCAATTTATCAAACCTATAAAAACGAGGCTTTAGATATCATAGAAGAAAATCCTTACCAATTAGTTGAAGATATTGAAGGTGTGGGATTTAAAAAAGCCGATGTCCTTGCTGAACAATTGGGAATTGAAGCAACTTCACCGCGAAGAATTCGAGCAGCCGTCTTACATCAAATTTTTCAACAAGCCATTCAAACCGGCGACACTTATTCACCAGCAAAACAATTGATGGACCAGACGATTCGCTTGTTGGAGACAAGTCGCCCTGTAGAAATTAAACCAAAAGCAGTTGCTGATGGCATTATTCAATTGGTTGAAGAGCAAAAAATCGCGCAAGAAGAAACAAACCTTTACGAAAATAGTTTATTTTTTTCAGAATGGGGAATTGCTTCTTCAATTCAAGCACTGTTACAACAAGGTAGCGAAAAAAAATATTCGAAAGAAAAAGTTAAAAAAGCTTTACGTAAGATTGAAAAAAAATCGGGAATTACTTATGGTCATTCTCAAGAAAAAGCAATTTCTGAAGCCGTTCAAGCACCACTTTTCATTTTGACGGGTGGCCCCGGTACAGGAAAAACTACAGTGATTAATGGAATCGTGCAAATGTATGCCGAATTAAACGACTGTTCTTTGGATCCTAAAGAGTATACTGAAGAGTCTTTTCCAATCCTTTTGGCTGCTCCAACAGGAAGAGCGGCTAAACGTATGAATGAGATGACAGGTTTACCAAGTGCGACCATTCATCGACTGTTAGGGTTAAATGGGAGAGAGAAAGCTTCTGAAATGACAGCAAAAGAGCTGGAAGGCGGCTTATTGATTATTGATGAAATGTCCATGGTTGATACTTGGTTAGCCAATACATTATTTAAAGCAATCGGGGATTCTATGCAAGTCATCTTAGTTGGTGATAAAGATCAACTTCCCTCGGTTGGTCCAGGACAAGTGCTACATGATCTTTTACAAGTAAAAGAAATACCCAAATTAGAACTGACCGAAATTTATCGACAAGGTGACGGATCAACAATCATTGATTTAGCACATGACATAAAAAGCGGACATACACCAGCTGATTTGACGCAAAATAAGAAAGATCGCTCTTTTTTTGCTTGTAATGCTTCTCAAATTGATCCTTTGATTTCAAAAGTAGTTGAAAAAGCACAAGCAAAAGGGTTCACATCACAAGATATACAAGTATTAGCACCCATGTATCGTGGAGCGGCAGGAATCGATGCTCTGAATAAAAGTTTGCAAGAAATCTTTAATCCTAATGAAAACCAGCAACAGAAAGAAGTTCGATGGAACGATACCGTTTATCGAATTGGCGATAAAGTGCTACAACTTGTGAATTTACCAGAAAAAAATGTTTTTAACGGGGACATGGGGCAAATCGTTGGCATTACTTATGCGAAAGAGTCAGAAGATAAAGTCGATGAGTTAACGATTTTATTTGATGCGACAGAAGTTCAGTATACTCGTAATGAATGGATTAATATTACCTTAGCTTATTGTTGCTCCATCCATAAATCACAAGGCAGTGAGTTCAAAATGGTGATTTTGCCCATGGTACCTCAATATAATCGCATGTTACAACGCAATTTGTTATATACCGCAGTCACACGAAGTAAAGAGTTGTTGATTTTACTGGGCGATCCTCTTTCGTACAAACGTTGTATCGAGCAAGAGTCCAATTTACGTTTAACAACTTTGAAAAGGCGAATCGATGGCACTGATACGCTCTCCAGTCAAATGAAGGAAAAAATTGTTCATTTTGAAATAGACGAACAACAGCCTTTTGAAGAAGAAGCAACTACAAAGAAAGAAACGTCAAAAGCTAATCAGACCTCAGAATATAAAGAAGAAAAAACAACTCAAAAAGTGGTTGAGGGAAAGAAACGTTTAACAAAGACACTGATTACCAGTCATCGTATTGATCCTTTAATTGGCTTAAATGGGCTTTCACCTTATGATTTCAATAAAAAATGAGACAATGGCGTTTTTTCCACTGTCTCATTTTTTTAACCCCAAAAAGCTTGAGTCGCCATTGTAAAGGTAAAGTCAAAAGGAGCCTTTTCAAAAATTTCGCCATCTAATTGAGCATATTGAGGTGTTGTCGATACAATCCGGAGCTGATTGGTTTTCACCTGATGAAAATCTAAAGATTGTGTGTGTTTTTGACGAATAAGTAAAAAGATAAGCGTTAAAATTTTGATCATCGGTATTCGTTCAACAAATACAAGATCAAAATCAGCTGCTTTACTATCTGCACTCGGGGCAATTTTTACCCCGCCACCAAAATAAGGGTGTTTGGTCGTTGTACATAAAAAAGCTTTGGAATAACCAATTGTTTTCCCATTATATTCAATCAACACAGGGAATCCTTTTTGTTGAAATAATACTTTGACAGCAGCAATCATATAAGAAAAGGAATTAAGATGCACTCTTTGTAGATTCCTTTTGGCAATGGATTCATTTGCCCTTTGCACGATTGCAGCGTCTAATCCAATACCAAGGTTATTTAAAATAAGACCACTTTCTTCCCGGTTGGCTTCATAATAATGGATGACATTAATCAAACGCGGTTTTTGTGTCTGAATCAAGTGATTAAATGCTTGGTCTGTTTTTAAAGGCAGGTGATTCCCTCTGGCAAAGTCATTTCCAGAACCTGCTGGAAGATAACCAATAGGAAGCTTTTTATTCATTCGATACAATTGATTGACGACCCCATGAAGTGTACCATCTCCACCAATAACCACTAAAAGAGGAAAGCATTCATTTTCTTTCTCAGTCCATGAAGTAAGTACCGTTTCTGTCAATTCTGCAGTGATTTTTTGTTCATGGCCGGCATATTTTGTTTTTAAAACACTGAAAGAGCGTTCTTTTTTTTGTAATAAGGAACAAACTTTATCACAAACGAGTTGGCCATTGCCACCTCCAGAAGTAGGATTGACTAATAAATAATAATGTATAGTTCTCATTTATATTCTCCAATAAAAAATTATTCTCAAACATTATAGCATGAGAACAAACAAGTTTAAAAAGAATTGTTTGATAAAACAAAAAAAGCCTTAAAAAGGCATAAAAATAGGAATCCGATGATTTCCGAGCTCACTTGTCAATCTTTTATTGACATAGGTCTCATTCTCACACTTTTGAAGGTTCTTATGTCCACTTCTTGTGCTTTTTTGGTATACATCGGATTCCCTATTCAATTCGTAAGGAGTTGCTCAAATTCCCACTTCCTTTGCAATTAATCTAAGTTTCACAACAATCCTTTTCTTGTAGTTCCTACTTCGACTACGTTACTGGGAATTCTTATGTCCCCTTACAATTACTTTATACCATGTATCCGCTTTATTTGCAATCGCTTTCCTTAAAATAGTAACTTTTCTTAAGAAAAAATTAATAATTGCTAAGAAAAAGTGGATTCTTAGCTTTTTTTCATGAAGTATGAAGAAATTTTCCGTTTCTGAAAGTTAAAAATTGACAATGTTTTGTAATAGCTGTTTTTAATTATTTTTGCTATACTACATTTTGAGGAGCGTGTTTATGAAATATTATCATATCGTTTGGCTATCTTCAGGTTTTTTTGCTGTTCAATTTACGTTAGAAAAACTAATGAAGCTTTCTTTATCCCTTTCGATCCGGAGGCTTTTTTTTATTGTCCAAACATTTTTACTGTTTGCTTATATTTTTCTTTTATTGATTTATCGAATCGAGAAGAATAGGAAAAAGCGCCAGAAAAGAAAAAGAATGAAACAAAAAGATTTCTTGCCAGTAAATAAAAAAGGGCACCATCAAACAAGTAATTTTAAATGGCAGAATACTGCAATCTAATCACAAATTTAAACCTGTAAGGAAATAAAATTTTCCTACAGGTCTTTTTATTCACTTCGTTTGAACCTAATTCAATAATAGTGTAGCGTGACCGATAAATTTACCAGTGAATAGTAACGACAAACTACAACAAACTACAATAATCCTCAGTTTGACCTAAAAAGGATTGACTTCAGACAGGCGAAATCCTACAATGGAAGATGTTGCTTAAGCACCGGGGTTCGTTGACCATCCCCCGTAATCAAAACTAGGAAAGAAGGAATTAATGATGGAAAAGTCAGGAAGTAGTCAATTAAGGGTGTTGACAGGAAATGCAATTGTGATGGGACTGTATGTTGTCTTATGTTTTATACTACCCTTTCAATCAGGAGCGATTCAGTTTCGATTATCAGAAAGCTTGAATCATTTAGTGGTCTTTAATAAAAAATTATTGTGGGGCGTCTTTGGAGGCGTCATAATCTACAATCTTTTCTTTGGATTCGGACCGATGGATGTTGTTTTTGGTGGCGCACAAACACTTTTGGCCCTGACACTAACCGCTATTTTGGAAAAAAGAGTGCCTAATATAAAAATTCGTCTTGCTCTTAATGTGCTTTTCTTTACCATTAGCATGTTTTTGATAGCCTTAATGTTATCTTTGACAGCAGACCTACCATTTTGGCCTACTTACGCCACTACGGCTTTAAGCGAAGCAATTATTATGACAATTTCGGCGCCTGTTATGTATTGGGTGGATAAAACAGTTCATTTTAATAAAATTGTTTGATTAAAAAGCGAGATTCATTGGGAATCTCGCTTTTTGCTTAATTATTTTCTTCTTTTAAGTTTTCAATTTCGACCACTTTGAAGTCTTTTGATTCTAAATGAGAAATGATTGTTTTCAAAGTTTCTTCTGTTGTTAATGATGGCAAAGTAACCAGGGTTCGTTGGATAAATTCGACTTTTTCAACGTCTAAAGTGATACAACTTGCGATATTACTATATTTAGAAATAATTTTACTAATTGCGGCCAAATCACCTCGTTTACCAGTAGAAGCAATCGTGAGAACATAACTGCCTTGTTCGATATTCCAAGATTGAGCCAACATGTTTAAAAGAGAACTATGAGTCAAGATGCCATAAAAGTAATTATTCTCATCCAAAACAGCGATATAAGGAAGTTCTTTGATCGTAAAAAACACCTGGAAAAAAGAGGAGTTAACATGAATAAATTTGGTCGCGTTTTTAAGTAAGTGCGTGACCGGCAATTGCATATCGCCACCATTTGCTTTGTGTCGATAAATATGCATTTTGTAAATATTTCCTCTAAAAATCTTGCGTGTTTCATCTAAAATAGGGACGCAGCGAAATCCTGATTCTTCCAAAATGTTTAATGCTTGTTCTAGCGTGTTGCTTTCTGTAACCGTTGTTAAATCGTGCTTTTTATAAACCATACTTTTTAATAACATTTGCATTCCTCCCAATACACCTTTTTCTTTTTTATATTACCATAAAATACAGAAAGACGGGTAGAGAATTGACATTTATAAAAAATAGTGGTACCTTTTTACTCAGTATGAGTTTAATTGAAAAGTAGGTGGCCAGATGGCTGTTAAAAAAGCAGCGTTAGCTTGTTCTGAGTGTGGATCACGCAATTATACAAAATCGATCAGCGAAGGACATCAAACCCAACGATTAGAAATAAAAAAATTTTGTAAACATTGTCAAAAGCATACTTTACATAGAGAGACAAAATAAGGAGGAAACTGATGAATTTTATCCGTAGTGTCAAAGATGAAATGAAACAAGTGACTTGGCCTAGTGGCAAACAACTGCGCAAAGACGTGATTGTAGTAATCGAAACAACGTTGATTTTTGCTGCTTTATTCTACTTGATGGATAGTGGGATCCAAGCATTGTTACGATTGATTTTAAACTAATAATGAAAAAAAGCTCTTTTGTCCAATTTTAACAATTTTGTTATTCAGGATAAAAGAGCTTTTTTAGGAGGTTCTTGTGGAAAAATTTTCAAAGTCCTTTTTATCTATTCTAGGAGGTATTCTTTTTACAGCTATCAATTTAGTTAATCTTAGCTATTATAATCAAGAATATTTCCCTTTTTCGCTTGGTTTCATCAAAAAGATCGGTTTATCTTTTCTTTTTGTTCTTTCAAGTTTTATTGGATTAAAAATTATTCAGTGGCTGATAAAACAAATAAATACGGAAAATAGTATTTTTATGATTCTTGGCCTGGCTTTTATTTTACGATTGGCCTGGGTTATCTTTGTACGCACACCGCCTACTCAAGACTACTTGCAACTTCTAAAAGCTTCACAAGCATTTGCAAATGGGAATTATGATTACACACAAACGAACCGTTATTTAGAACTTTACCCATATATGAATGGCTTTGTGATTTACCAAGGACTCCTACTTAAATTATTTTTTTCAAACCTTTTTGTTTTAAAATTGATAAACTGTTTATTTAGTGTGGGTACAGTATATTTTTTGATGAAAATAGCCCTACATTTGTTTGGAGAAAAGACAAGTATCATCGCAGGACTTTTGCTGGCTCTTTATATTCCTAATATCGTTTTAACTTCTGTGTTAACCAATGATATTGTCGCCACTTTTTTGTTCTATCTGGCTTTTTATTTGATTATTTGTGCACCGCTAAATATGAAAAAAGCGCTATTCATTGGCTTCTTCTTATTTTTAGGAAATATCATTCGTCCAATGGCTAGTGTGATTTTATTGGCATTGGCATTATATGGTTTGTTTATTCTTTTGTCACAACAAGAAAAGAAAGTATCCTTTTTCATTTCTTTTGGAACGATTTTTTTAACTTTTTTCACGATGTCGTTTGGAACAGATCAACTTCTTTTAAAAACGGGTTTAGCTACACAGAGTGGACAAAGCACAAATCTTTATTGGAAAATCGCTTTAGGGTTAAATCAAGAGACCAATGGCAAGTGGAATCAAGAAGATTACGACTATGTAACGGCCGGAAAAACACCGACTCTTCGTGATAAGTATGCTAAACAATTAGTTTCTAAACGATTAAACGCTCCAAAAAAGCTTGCACGATTAATGAAGAAAAAGTTCATGATCATGTGGGGCGATTTTGATACGTCTATTTCTTGGGCAACGAAAAAGACGGATATTCCCAGATGGAGTATTGTTTTATTAACGGTTATACAAAAATGTGAGTATATGATAATTAGTTTTGGTGCTTTAAAAATTTTTTGGCAAAAAGATCTCCCGGATGGTTTTTATTTTCTTCTTATTGTCATAATTGGATATGTACTCGTTCATCAATTAATTGAAATCCAAACCCGCTATCGTTATTTAATCATGCCGTTGTTCATGCTTTTTGCAGGCAAAGGGCTGGAAGTTAGTTCTTTAAATTTAAAAAAGGGAAATGATTAGTGTGTCGAAGCAAAAAAAATTAGTTGAAAAAGGAAGAACCTGTTCTTTTTCCATAGTGGAAGAAGAGAAAACAGGAAATTTCCAATTGAATTCAAGGTTAGAACTAGCGTTAAGCAAAAAACGGTGCTATAATGAGACGAAAGAGGAACTTCGGGAGACTGAGGTTTTTTTATTTTACAAAAGATAGGGAGCGCCTTAACATGGAAACTTTTGAAAAAAACTGGTATGTGTTACATACATATTCTGGTTATGAAAACAGAGTGAAGATAAATATTGAATCTCGCGCACAAAGTATGGGAATGGATGATTATATTTTCCGAGTGGTTGTACCTGAAGAAAAAGAAATCGAAGTAAAAAACGGAAAAGAAAAAGAAATTGTTCATAAAACTTTTCCTGGGTATGTATTGATAGAAATGGTAATGACAGATGAATCATGGTATATTGTCCGCAATACCCCTGGTGTGACTGGTTTTGTCGGTTCTCATGGGGCAGGAAGTAAACCAGCACCACTTTTACAAGAAGAAATCAATTCGATATTACGCTCACTTGGTATGAGCATGCGTTCGGTTGAGCTAAAAGTTTCTGTCGGAGAACTAGTGAAAATTATCGAAGGAGCTTTTTCTGGTTTAGAAGGTGAAGTCACGGAAGTCGATGAAGAAAAAGAAAAACTAAAAGTTAATATAGATATGTTTGGTCGTGAAACAAGTACTGAACTGGATTTTGAACAAGTTGATAAAATTGACTAAATAATTATAGAAATTGAGCTGACCTAAGTTTGGCTCTCTTTTTCCGTTTTAAATGGGAGGAAGAAAATGGAGCATTTAAAATATCGTAGCGTTTTTGACATTATTGGTCCAGTTATGGTTGGGCCGAGTAGCTCTCATACGGCTGGGGCATGTCGGATTGGAAAGGTTGTCCGAAAAATTTTTGGTGAACAGCCTGACTCAGTAGAAATTGATTTATATGAGTCCTTTGCAAAAACGTATCGTGGTCATGGAACAGATATTGCTTTGGTGGCTGGTTTATTGGGAATGGAACCTGATGATTCTAACTTACCAGAGTCTTTAAAAATTGCTTACGAAAAAGGAATGGAAGTTTTATTTGTTCCTAAAAAAGAAAAAGCAGAACATCCCAATATGGTTCATTTGAAATTAATTAAAGGGGATAATCAATTGTCGGTAACCGGTATTTCTATTGGTGGTGGCAATATTCAAATATCTGAGTTGAATGGGTTTAAAATAACCTTGTCACTGGGTGTACCCACGTTTGTTGTTGTTCAAAAAGATATTCCGGGAGTAGTAGCAAAGGTTTCTCAGTTTCTTTATGAACAAAATGCAAACAT
>DXDB01000206.1 GCA_019115705.1 Candidatus Tetragenococcus pullicola
AGAAGGTGTTCATAATAATGGTGCTGAAGCTGTGGGACTTTATCGGACAGAGTTTTTATACATGGATGCTCCTGATTTTCCTACAGAAGAAGACCAATTTGAAGCGTATAAATCCGTGCTTGAAGGAATGGACGGAAAACCTGTCGTTGTTCGTACAATGGACATCGGTGGGGATAAGAAACTTCCTTATTTACAATTACCAGAAGAAATGAATCCATTTTTAGGTTACCGGGCTTTGCGTATTAGTTTGTCAGAACTGGGAGATTCAATGTTCCGTACACAGTTACGTGCGTTATTACGTGCTTCTGCTTTCGGGCAATTACGAATCATGTTCCCAATGGTGGCCACTTTACAAGAATTCCGACAAGCCAAAAAAATGTATGACGAAGAACGTCAAAAATTAATCGACGAAGGTATAACTGTTGCTGACAAAATCGAAGTTGGTATCATGATCGAAATTCCAGCAGCTGCTGTTTTAGCAGACCAATTTGCTAAAGAAGTCGACTTCTTCAGTATTGGAACAAACGACTTGATTCAATATACCATGGCTGCTGATCGTATGAACGAACGCGTTTCTTATCTATACCAACCATATAATCCTTCCATTTTGCGCTTAGTCAAACACGTTGTTGAATCTGCGCATAAAGAAGGCAAATGGGCTGGTATGTGTGGAGAAATGGCTGGCGATCAAACTGCAGTACCTTTACTTATGGGTATTGGTTTAGATGAATTTTCTATGAGTGCTACTTCAATCTTAAAGACACGTAGTTTAATGAAACGTTTGGATACAACAAAAATGGCAGAACTTGCCAATCGCGCTGTTTCTGAATGTGTCACAATGGAAGAAGTTCAAGCCTTAGTAGAAGAATATACAGCAGAATAAAAATAACTTTTTAACGGGATATCTAAGGGTATCTCGTTTTTTTTTTGAAATAAAGTCAGTCGCTAATAGAGAAATGACAAAGTAATCAATGAGAAGCCGCTCTCGATGATAAGAACGACAAAGTAATCAATGAGAAGCTGTTCTCGATGATAAGAACGTCAAAGTAACCCTAGAGAAGCCACTCTCAGGGACTATCGCTATTTATAATGGTAATTTCAAATGAAACGAATCTGTCCAACTTTTAAAGCTTGTCAAAAGTTTTACTTCCTTAATAAGAAAATAAAAAAGCGAATAGTTAGCTATTCACTTTTTCTTATGTGGCCATTTTCTACTATATATGGATGTATCCAACCCTTTTTAGCAAAAATTTTCATTTAATTATTTTTTTGGTTAAACCAAGAATTCTTTATAAAGACGTAATACATTTTTGTTGAAAATTTGATCACATTCTCTGGTAGAAAAGCCCGCCTTTTTTAAAGCTTCATAAATCGTTGGCAGCACACTACAATCTTTTAAATCTGAATGAGGGCGAATTCCATCAAAGTCAGAGCCGAGTCCAATGACGTCAATTCCACCGATTTGATAAAGATGTTGTGCATGTTTAATGATGGCGTTGATGAGTTTTTCTTTTGGATTATCGCTTAAAAAAGCATCATAAAAATTGATACCAATTACTCCGCCTCGATTGGCAATAGCTCGAATCAACTCATCTGGAAGATTCCTAAAATGAGGACAAATGGAACGTGCATTGGAATGACTTGCTACAAAAGGTCGTTTGGTGTATGTTAATACATCGCGCACCAGTTGATCAGATCCATGTGAGACATCGATAATCATTCCCATATCATTCATTTTTTCAACAATTTCAATTCCTTTTTCAGTCAATCCTTTTTGTTCAGAAGTCACAAGTTTTCCAGTTTCTTCATCAGAAAAACTGGCATTGGGATAGCCAATTTCGTTGGGGTAGTTCCAAGTTAAAGTTAGCATTCTGACACCAAGATCATAAAATTCCTGTAATTTTTCAGTATTTCCTTCTAAAGGTGCTCCTTCTTCCATTGTTAATAGAGCACTTATTTTACCTTCTGCTTGGTTTTTAGCAATTTCACCAAAATGCGTAATAGGTCGGATCAACTCTTGATTGGTGTTCATTTCTTCATTGAAACATTTAATCAGTTCTTTTGCCGTTTGATAGGGGTTGTTGGTTGATTCAACGTCTACAAACATGGCGAAATTTTGAAGTAAATAATTTCCAGCTTCTAGTTTTGAACAATCAATTTGAAAGTCATTTTTAGCTAAACCTTGCATTTGGTTTTTATTTTTTGCGTCATAAATTCGTAAAATTGTATCACAATGCATATCGATTACATTCATGTAGGATCCTCCTCGTAAAACATGTTAGCTATATCCTAGCATGCTTTTTACACCTTGACTAGCAAAAAAGGAGACGGCTTTTTTACCATTTCAATATTCAAACAAAATAATATGCGGTATACTGAAAGTGAGTAGAATAATTTTGAGGGGGAATAATTGTGAAAATTGGATTTATTGGAACTGGTGTGATGGGCCATGCAATAGTTGAACATTTAATAGCGGCCAAACACGAACTTTACGTTTACAATCGAACAAAAAGTAAAACGGATGATTTAGTTGAAAATGGAGCCACTTGGAAAGAGTCGCCTAAAGAAGTAACAGAAGAAAGCGACCTCGTCTTTACTATGGTCGGTTATCCTAAAGACGTTCAAGAGGTCTACTATAATGAAGACAAAGGGATATTTTCAGCAAATGTCACCGGAAAAATTTTAATCGATTTAACGACGAGTACACCGACGTTAGCAGAAGAAATTTATCAAACAGCTAGAGAAAAACAAGCCACAAGCTTAGATGCTCCAGTTTCTGGCGGCGATTTAGGAGCTAAGAATGCGACACTTACGATTATGGTCGGAGGAGATAAAGAGGCCTTTGATCGCTTATTGCCCATTTTCAAACGAATTGGTAAAACCTATACCTTACATGGTGGTGCAGGAAAAGGACAACATACTAAAATGGCCAATCAAATCATGATCGCCGGAACTATGACTGGGATGACTGAAATGCTAGTCTATGCCAATAAAGCTGGACTTGATTTGGATAAAGTTTTAGATACGCTAGCAGGAGGAAGTGCCGCCAACTGGTCGATGTCAAACTATAGTCCGCGGATACTTGCCAAAAATTTTAGTCCAGGTTTCTTTGTTAAACATTTTATTAAAGATTTGAAGATTGCTTTAGAAGAAGCTGAAAAAATGTCTCTTGACCTTCCTAACACCAAATTAGCTGAACAATTGTATGAAAAACTGGCCAATCAAGGATATGAAAATGATGGAACGCAAGCATTAATCAAACTTTGGTGGCCAGAAGGAAAAAAATCTTAAATTGTAAAAAAAATTCCAAAAAAACGATGCAAGAAAGTCTCTCATTTGATACAATGAAACAGAAATCAGAAAGTGAAAAGGCAGTTTCAGAGTCACTTTCAAAAACAGGCTGATAATTTTAACTCAGATTAGATGAGATTATTTCGCTTTGATTGATAAGTACTCAAACAATGAGTCTTTCTTAAAGATCAAAATCAAAAGAAGACTTTTGCCTGTTCTAAAGGAGGAATGATGAATGCAAAGCTCACAATTGGTCGCAATCATCAAACGTCTTGAAGCGATGATCGAAGCTCAAGACAGTGAAGTACAAGTGCGTCGCTTTGAAAAAGATGGTGAACAAAAGTGTACCGTGACTTATGATAACGCGACAGAAACTTTTGAATTGACGGAATCCTCGTCAGATCAGCCTTATCAATTCGATAATATTGATATTGTGGCAATGGAGATTTATGATTTGATTCAATAAGAAAAAAGCATCTAGAAGAACAATAAACCGTTCTTTTGGATGCTTTTTTAAATAATCTTTTGCGTTAAGCTACCTAGTAATGACCGATTAAACACATACATAAAGAAATGTAAGCCCGATAAAATTGACCGCATGGAATAAGCTTATTTTCTCCTGTATGATGAGTGTAACTTAATCAGACAGGAGGAATTTTTATTATGCGAGATCAAATCCAACAATCCATCGTGCCAGTCGAACT
>DXDB01000020.1 GCA_019115705.1 Candidatus Tetragenococcus pullicola
TAAGGAGACATTTTTTATGCAAGTTATTGAAATAAGACACCCTTACAAAAAAACACAGATTCCAACAGATGATGTTGTATTAGTGTTGGGCTTTTTTGACGGTGTTCATCGAGGTCATCAAAAAGTTATTGAAACCGGTAGAAAAATAGCCGAAAAAAAAGGCTTGAAATTAGCAGTAATGACGTTTAATCAGCATCCTTCTATTGTATTTAAAAAAATCCAAGCAAATAAAATGCAATATTTAACTAGTTTGGATCAAAAAAAACGCTTAATGGCTCAATTAGGTGTTGATTATTTGTATGTCATTGAGTTTACTTCTTTATTTGCAAGTTTAAAACCTCAAGAATTTGTCGATCAATATATGGTCGATCTTCATGCCCAATATGCGGTAGCTGGCTTTGATTATACGTATGGACCAAAAGATATTGCAGACATGACTCATTTGCCAGAATATGCAAAAGGTCGTTTTGAAATTGTTATGGTTCCAAAAGAAACATTAGATGGAGAAAAGGTAAGCTCAACGCGTATTCGAGAAATGTTAGCAGCTGGTGATATGGAAGCTACGACAGATTTATTGGGCTATAGTTATGAAATTGAAGGCACCGTCATTCATGGAGATGCCAGAGGACGAACATTGGGTTTTCCTACGGCGAATATTCAGACTTTGTCGACGACTAGAATCCCCCGTGAAGGCGTCTATGCAACAGAGATAAAAGTTGGCGAAAAATGGTATCCTTCCATGGGGTCTATCGGTCATAATGATACTTTCGAGAAAGGCCGTAAACTGACAATTGAAATTTATATATTGAATTTTAATCAAGATATTTATGGTGAAAAAGTCCAGGTGCGGTGGCATCATTTTTTACGTGATCAAGTAGCTTTTAGTGGTGCGACAGGATTGGTCGAACAATTAAAGCAAGATAAACTAGATACACAAAAGTATTTTGGCTTGGAATAAGAAAAAATCAGATAAGTAAAAGAACACAACGATTGATTAAAAATTTTTCAATCGTTGTGTTCTTTTTAAAAGGAATGGACAAGAAAAACAAATAGATTTTTTAATCCAATAGAAATTTCTCAAATACTTCATTTCCTAAAAATATACCTGTTCTAGTTAGTTTTATTTGTTCCTGATTCACAGTAATCCAATTCTTTTGAATAAGAGCAGGTAGTACATTTTTATATACTTCAAGTAAATTTAGGTGAAATTTTGAGTTAAATTCTTTTAAGGAAACACCTTCTGTCTTTCGTAAGCCAAGAAACATTTCTTCTTCAATCTGGTTCTTTTTTGAGAGTGTTTCTGTCTCTAATCTGGGTAATTTTTCTTGCTGAAGAGGCTTTAAATAATGTTGGATTGGTCCAAAATTACGATAACGCAAATTATCGAGATAACCACTAGCCCCTGCGCCGAAACCATAATAGTTTTCATTATTCCAATACACGAGATTATGTTTTGATTCATAGCCTTTTTTTGCAAAATTGCTAATTTCATATTGAAAATGAAAGGATGACTCCATCTCTTGAATGGTTTCTAAAAACATTTGGCTTTCAATTTCTTGAGAAGGTAATTCTAGGCGGCCTTGTCGTACCCAATTCATAAACATTGTCTTATTTTCTAAAATCAATGAATAAAGTGCGTAATGAGGTAGGTCTAGCGCTATGGCTTGATTTAAACTATCACGAAAATCGTCTATTGTTTGATTAGGAAGCGCATAGATGAGGTCGATGCTGATATTGTCAAATTGGTGCTTATCCAGTAATTTGATAGTTTGGTAAACATCTTTAGCCGTGTGTTTGCGACCAATTTTTTTTAATAAGCGGTCATTAAAAGTTTGAACGCCCATTGAAATCCGATTGACGCCATATGCTTTTAAAACTTCTAGTTTCTCTTGTGTTAAATCTCCTGGATTTGCTTCTACGGTAAATTCTTTAGTAGAATGAGTTGGAAGTTTATTGTGGATCCCATTTAATAATGTTTCTAGTTGGTTTGCTGATAATGAAGTTGGGGTTCCACCACCAATATATATTGTTTCACAGTTTTGTGTTGGGTGTTGTTTAAAAGTCAATTCTATTTCTTTTAATAATGCCTGAATATAATCATCTACTGGTTGTCCTTGAATAAAGACTTTGTTAAAATCGCAATAATAACAAATATGTTCGCAAAAGGGAATGTGAATGTAAGCAGAGATATTTTCTGTCGGTTTGTAAGCCATATAATTCCTCCTATCATGATTCTATTAGTTAGTTTATCATAATTTGGACCAAAAATAGTTTATTTTATCAAATGTTTGAACAATGAAAAAGAAAACATTTTTTAAATTAGCACTCGACAACATAGAGTGCTAATTTTTGAGAGTTTGTGCTTGACATCTATTTTAATTGTGGTATATTTATAATCGTATTAGCACTTAGTAATAAAGAGTGCTAATGAGAGGTGATTGACTTGCTAACAGAAAGACAAGACGATATTTTGCGTTTAATCATCCAAAACTTTACGATCACAGGTCAGCCCACGGGTTCAAAAAAATTGATGGAAGATGGGATACAAGCCAGTTCAGCAACCATTCGTAATGACATGAAGTCTTTAGAAGAAGATGGCTTATTAACGAAAACTCATTCTTCTTCTGGCCGTATTCCTTCTGTGCCAGGCTATCGTTACTACGTCGACCATTTGCTTTCTCCTTTAGAAATTAGTGAGAAAGAAGTGCAATGGATCCGTCATTCGTTCAAGGAAGAGTTTCATGAAATCAACGATATCATTCAGCAATCAGCGACGATGTTATCTCAATTGACAAGTTACACGGCACTTTCGTTAGGTCCTGATGTCAAGGATCGAAAATTAACTGGCTTTCGAGTGATTCCTTTGAACCGACGTCAGGTAATTGCAATCATTGTTACTGACAAGGGAAACGTTGAAAGTAAGGTTTTTTCGATTCCTAAGTATGTTGAAAGTGAAGATTTAGAAAAAATCGTGCGCATCATTAATGATAAATTGATTGGAGAACCTTTGCTTACAGTTTATCATCGTTTGCGGACAGAGATCCCAATGATTCTTCACAAATACTTTCAATCAACGGAAGGAATATTGGATTTATTCGATTTGATGTTGAACAATATTTTTGAAGAAAAAATATTCGTTGGTGGTCGCATGAATATCTTGAACTTTGATCAACAAACGGATGTACATCAATTAAAATCCATGTATACCCTTATGAAAAATAGTGATCAATTGAATCAATTGCTAATTCCTCATGATGAAGATTTACAAATTCGTATTGGGAGTGAATTGGGAAATGATCTTCTAGGGAACATGAGTTTGATTCAAGCAAACTATGAAATCGAAGGACATGGAAAAGGATTGATCGCCCTTTTAGGCCCCACGAGCATGCCCTATTCAAAGATGGTAGGGTTGATACGGGTCATCCGTGCAGAATTGGAAGAAACGCTTGCTGATTACTATCGTTCGCTTGATTCAATCAGTTAGTGGACGCCCAAAATAAAGTTTATAAAGAAAGGAAGTTCATCCATTGTCTGAAAAAGAAAAATCTTCGGAAGAGTCTGTTGATGTTGAACAAAATCAAACAGAAACAAATGATGCTGAAACAAATGTAACAGATATTCCTGAAGAAGTAGTCGAATCAGAAGAAACTTCTGAAGTTGATACTTTAAAAGCTGAACTTGATGAAATGGAAGACAAGTATCTTCGTGCGAGAGCAGAAATTGCCAATATGGTCAATCGTAATCGTAATGAACGAGAATCACTTGTTAAATACCGGTCACAAGATTTGGCAAAGAAAGTCTTACCAGTTATTGATAACCTAGAAAGGGCGCTATCAACTGATGTGAGTGATGAAGAAGCTGAAAGCTTAAAAAAAGGTGTTCAAATGGTTTTGGATAGCTTATTAGCTGCTTTAAAAGAAGAAGGAATAGAAGAAATTCCTGCTAAAGGAGAGACATTTGATCCGAATGTTCATCAGGCTGTTCAAACCATGCCTAAAGATGATGACCATCCAGCCGAAACAATTATAGAAGTTTTGCAAAAAGGGTATCAACTTCAAGACCGTGTGTTACGACCTAGCATGGTTATTGTTGCACAATAATAATTTAATCAATAAAGGAGATTGTTCATATGAGTAAAATTATCGGAATTGACCTTGGGACGACTAATTCAGCCGTATCAGTCCTCGAAGGTGGAGAAGCAAAAATTATTACAAATCCAGAAGGAAATCGTACGACACCTTCTGTTGTAGCTTTTAAAAATGGTGAAATCCAAGTAGGAGAAGTTGCCAAACGTCAAGCAGTAACAAATCCTAATACAGTTGCTTCAATCAAACGTCACATGGGTGAAGCGGGTTATAAAGTAGAAGTTGATGGTAAAAGCTATACACCGCAAGAAATTTCAGCAATGATTTTGCAACACATCAAAAGCTTTTCTGAAGAATACTTAGGTGAAAAAGTTGAAAAAGCAGTTATTACTGTTCCTGCTTACTTTAATGATTCACAACGTCAAGCAACCAAAGATGCTGGTAAAATTGCAGGTTTGGAAGTTGAACGTATCGTAAATGAACCAACAGCTGCTGCGTTAGCTTATGGCTTGGATAAAACAGATAAAGACGAAAAAATCTTAGTATTTGACCTTGGTGGAGGAACATTTGATGTTTCCATTCTTGAATTAGGGGATGGTGTCTTTGATGTGTTATCTACTGCAGGAGATAATAATCTAGGTGGAGATGACTTTGATGAAAAAATCATCAATTATCTAGTTGAAGACTTCAAAAAAGAAAATGGAATTGACTTAAGCAAAGATAAAATGGCTGTTCAACGTCTTAAAGACGCTGCTGAAAAAGCGAAAAAAGATTTGTCAGGTGTATCAAGTACCCAAATTAGCTTACCATTTATTACTGCTGGAGATGCTGGCCCATTGCATTTAGAAACAACTTTATCTCGAGCAAAATTTGATGATTTGACTGCTGATTTAGTAGAACGTACGAAAACGCCAGTCCGTCAAGCTTTAAAAGATGCAGGACTTTCACAATCAGAAATCGATCAAGTAATCTTAGTTGGTGGTTCTACTCGTATTCCAGCTGTTGTTGAAACTGTTAGAAAAGAAACTAGCAAAGAACCAAACAAATCAGTAAACCCTGATGAAGTTGTTGCTATGGGAGCTGCCATTCAAGGCGGTGTTATTACAGGTGATGTAAAAGATGTTGTCTTACTTGATGTAACACCTCTATCATTGGGAATTGAAACAATGGGTAGTGTCTTCACGAAGCTCATCGATCGTAATACAACGATTCCTACAAGCAAATCTCAAGTATTCTCGACAGCTGCAGACAATCAACCTGCTGTAGACATTCACGTATTACAAGGTGAACGCCCAATGGCAGCAGATAACAAGACATTAGGAAGATTCCAATTAACGGATATTCCACCTGCACCACGTGGTGTTCCTCAAATCGAAGTAACTTTTGATATTGATAAAAACGGTATTGTTAATGTATCTGCCAAAGACTTAGGTACACAAAAAGAACAAAAAATTACAATCAAATCTTCTTCAGGCCTTTCAGATGACGAAATCGATCGCATGGTTAAAGATGCAGAATCTAATGCTGAAGCTGATAAATCTCGTAAAGAAGAAGCTGATCTTAGAAATGACGTTGACGCTCTATTATTCACGGTTGATAAAACATTGAAAGATTTAGAAGGCAA
The DNA here is from genome assembly GCA_019115705.1 of Candidatus Tetragenococcus pullicola. Classification (GTDB taxonomy): domain Bacteria; phylum Bacillota; class Bacilli; order Lactobacillales; family Enterococcaceae; genus Tetragenococcus; species Tetragenococcus pullicola. The sequence continues at coordinate 5,710 of DXDB01000020.1, forward strand.
AGTTTCAGAAGATGAAGTGAAACAAGCTGAAGATGCCCGTGATGAGTTGAAAGCTGCTGTAGAAGCTAATGACTTGGAACAAATGAAAGAAAAACGTGATGCCTTAAACGAAATCGTACAAAACTTAACAGTTAAATTGTATGAACAAGCAGCTCAACAACAACAAGCTCAACAAGACGCAGAAGGTGGCGCACAAGGTAGCGCTGACGATGTCGTTGATGCAGATTATGAAGAAGTAGACGATGACGATAAATAATCTTCATTAGATGTGTAAAAGAGCCAAAGATATGAACTTTGGCTCTTTCTTATGATTAAGATTAAACTTTTAGTTTTTACTATTTTAGCAATTTTATAAGAAAAAAATTATAAAATGTATTTCTTCCTTCAAATATATGTTAAAATACGAAAGACTGTTAATTGGAACGAAAGTGGAGGGAAGCCAATGGCAACAAAACGTGATTATTACGAAGTCCTAGGATTAGAAAAAGGGGCATCGGATGATGAAATAAAAAAAGCATATCGTAGACTTTCCAAAAAATACCATCCAGATATCAATAAAGAGGCTGATGCTGAAGAGAAATTTAAAGAAGTTTCAGAAGCCTATGAAGTGCTAAGTGATCCCCAAAAGCGGGCAGCTTATGATCAGTATGGACATGCTGGTACTGATGCTAACTATGGCGGTGGAGCTGGTGGCTTCGGTGGCTTTGGTGGAGCTGGCGGCTTTAGCGGCTTTGAAGATATTTTTGATTCCTTCTTTGGTGGTGGCGGTTCTGCTAGAGCTAATCCAAATGCACCAAGACAAGGCGAGGATTTACAATACTCATTAAATTTGTCCTTTGAAGATGCTATTTTTGGAACAGAAAAAAAAGTTTCTTATAAGCGTGATGAGGTTTGTCATACTTGTGGAGGGAACGGAGCTAAACCAGGAACTCAACCAGAAACCTGTCATAAATGTCATGGATCAGGTACAATCAATGTTGAAAGACAAACGCCACTTGGTCGTGTGATGAGTCGCCAAACCTGTGATGTCTGTCATGGAACAGGAAAAGAAATTAAAGAAGTTTGTGACACTTGTCATGGAACTGGACATGAAAAGAAAACACATCAAGTAAATGTCAAAGTGCCAGCTGGTGTAGAAGATGGACAACAAATGCGCTTAGCAAATCAAGGGGAAGCTGGAATAAATGGTGGACCTTATGGTGATTTATATGTTGTTTTTTACGTGGAAGAAAGTGATATCTACGATCGAAATGGCTCGGAGATCTATTATGAATTACCATTAAACTTTGTTCAGGCAGCTTTAGGTGATGAAGTCAGTGTTCCTACTGTTCATGGTAAAGTAAAACTTAAAATTCCGGCAGGAACACAAACTGGGAGTAAATTCCGCTTGAGAGGAAAAGGGGCGCCAAGATTACGTGGAAACGGTAATGGCGATCAGCAAGTAAGTGTCAAAATAATTACTCCAAGAAATTTAAACGATGAACAAAAAGAAGCGTTACGTTCATTCGCTAAAGTAAGCGGCCAAACAACTACTGAACAAGAGCCAGAGGGATTCTTTGATAAAATGAAAGATGCGTTTGGTGGAAAGAAAAAATAGTGAAAATCCTATAAAGTCCTGTCTGGGTCTTTATGGGATTTTTCATTTTTTCTATTTATGCGTTGAAGCTCCACAAATTGGAGAAGACAAAAAGGTTAAACAAGTTCAAAATAAGGAACAAATCATTGGCGAAACTATGTTCTAAATGGTATAATAGTAGAAGTGTGAGAAGAATGAGAGTTGAAAGAAGGTTTCTTATGATTGAAAAGGATTATTCCCATCATTTTGAATTGGTTTCAAATTATGAGCCTGCAGGAGACCAACCCAAAGCTATTCAAGAACTGACAGAAGGAGTTAAAAAAAATAAAAAAGCACAGATTTTATTAGGTGCTACTGGAACTGGTAAAACCTATACTGTTTCTAACGTTATACAAAACGTGAATAAACCGACATTGATTATTGCTCATAATAAAACCTTGGCTGGCCAGTTATACGGAGAGTTCAAAGAGTTTTTTCCCAATAATGCCGTCGAATATTTTGTTAGCTATTATGACTATTATCAGCCGGAAGCTTATGTTCCATCAAGCGATACATATATAGAAAAAGATTCAAGTATCAATGACGAAATCGATAAATTACGACATTCAGCCACTAGTGCTTTATTAGAACGTAACGATGTGATTGTCGTAGCCTCGGTTTCTTGTATTTTCGGATTAGGCTCGCCTATGGAATATCAAAAACAAGTCGTTTCATTACGGGTTGGCATGGAAGTTTCTAGAGATGAGCTGTTACGATCATTGATTGATATTCAATTTGAACGAAATGATATTGATTTTCAGCGGGGACGTTTTCGTGTAAGAGGAGATGTCGTCGAAATTTTTCCTGCCTCTCGAGATGAACGTGCGCTACGTGTCGAATTTTTTGGTGACGAAATCGATCGTATTTGTGAAGTTGATGCTTTAACAGGAGAAATTGTATCTGAGACTGAACATGTTTCAATTTTTCCAGCAACGCACTTTGTAACGGATGAAGACCATTTAGAAACGGCTATTGCATCTATTCAAAAAGAATTAGACGTACGATTAAAAGTATTAAAAGATGCCAATAAATTATTAGAAGCGCAACGCTTAGAGCAACGGACGAATTATGATATCGAAATGTTACGCGAAATGGGTTATACTTCAGGAATCGAGAATTATTCGCGACATATGGATGGTCGAAAAGAAGGAGAACCCCCTTATACGTTATTGGACTTTTTTCCAAAAGACTATTTAATGGTCATTGATGAATCGCATGTGACCATGCCACAGGTTCGGGGAATGTATAATGGCGATAGATCTCGTAAACAAATGTTAGTAGATTATGGCTTCCGTTTGCCTAGTGCCCTAGATAATCGACCTTTACGTATTGAAGAATTTGAAAAACATGTAAATCAAACAATTTATTTATCTGCTACACCTGGCCCTTATGAATATGAACAAACAGATACTGTGGTTGAACAATTGATTCGACCAACCGGATTGCTAGATCCTGAAATAGAAGTGCGGCCAATTATGGGACAAATTGATGATTTAGTTGGAGAAATAAATAGTCGGGCTGAAAAAAATCAACGGGTATTCGTGACAACATTGACCAAAAAAATGTCTGAAGATTTAACTGACTATCTAAAAGAGTTAGGAATCAAAGTAAAATATTTGCATAGTGATATTAAGACTTTGGAACGAACTGAGATCATACGAAACCTACGTCTAGGAGAGTTTGATGTTTTGGTTGGTATCAATCTTTTACGAGAAGGGTTGGACGTACCTGAAGTTTCACTTGTGGCCATATTAGATGCGGATAAAGAAGGATTCTTACGAAGCGAACGTTCTTTGGTGCAAACGATAGGTAGAGCTGCTCGTAATTCTGAGGGGAAGGTCATTATGTATGCTGACAAAATGACCGATTCGATGCAAAAAGCTATTGATGAAACCAATCGACGTCGAGGAATTCAAAAAGAATATAATACTGAACATGGTATTATACCGAAAACAATAACAAAAGAAGTTCGTGATCTGATATCAATTTCTAAAGTTGCTGAAGTTGCGGCTGACTATGAGGATAAGGGATTAGAGGATTTATCGAAGGAAGAAAAAGAAACATTATTATTGAAATTAGAAAAAGAAATGAAAGATGCTGCTAAAGCCTTAGACTTTGAAAAAGCGGCGACTTTACGTGATACAATCTTAGAGCTTAAAGCCTAAAGATATTGGAGGACGAATATGGCAAATGATAAAATAGTGATCCGTGGTGCTAGGGCCCATAATTTAAAAGATATCGATGTAACTATTCCAAGAGATAAGCTAGTCGTAATGACTGGTTTATCAGGTTCTGGAAAAAGCTCTTTAGCTTTTGATACTTTGTATGCGGAAGGACAACGACGCTATGTCGAAAGTCTTTCTGCTTATGCACGTCAGTTTTTAGGACAAATGGACAAACCAGATGTCGATAGTATTGATGGGTTAAGCCCTGCGATTTCCATTGATCAAAAAACAACAAGTAAAAACCCTCGCTCTACTGTGGGAACAGTGACAGAAATAAATGACTATTTACGCTTGATGTATGCTCGAGTTGGCCATCCTATTTGTCCTAATGATCATATTGAAATAACCAGTCAATCAGTTGAACAAATGGTCAATCAAGTATTAGACTTACCTGAACGGAGTCGGATTCAAATACTGGCACCAGTTGTATCAAAGAAAAAAGGACAACATAAAAAAGTTTTTGAACGAGTTCAAAAGGAAGGCTATGTTCGGGTTCGTGTGGATGGTCAAACATATGATGTCACTGAAGTTCCTAAGCTTGAAAAAAACAAGAAACATGATATTGCAATCGTCATTGACCGAATCGTAATCAAAGAAGGTATTCGTTCACGTCTTTTTGATTCTATGGAAGCTGCTCTTCGTTTAGCTGAAGGTTATGCCTTAGTGGATGTAATTGACCAAGAAGAGCTTTTGTTTAGTGAACATTATTCTTGCCCTTATTGTGGATTTACTGTTGGCGAATTAGAACCACGACTGTTTTCATTTAATGCGCCATTTGGGGCTTGTCCCGAATGTGATGGGCTTGGGATTAAATTAGAAGTTGATGTGGACTTGGTTGTTCCTGATCCTTCTAAAACACTACATGAAGGAGCTATCGTTCCTTGGAATCCGATTAGTTCTAATTATTATCCGCAAATGTTAGAACAAGCATGTTTACATTTTGGAATTGATATGGATACTCCATTTGAAGATATCTCTGATGAAAACAAAAAGATTATTCTCCACGGTTCTGATGGGCAGCTATTTCATTTTCATTATGAAAACGAATTTGGTGGTGTACGTGATGTAGATATTGCTTTTGAAGGAGTTTTGACCAATATTAAACGTCGCTATCACGAAACAAATAGTGATTTTACTCGTAATCAAATGCGCTTATATATGACAGAGTTAACTTGTCAAAGTTGTCATGGTTATCGGTTAAATCCACAGGCCTTGTCTGTCAAAGTAAATGGGAAGCACATTGGTGAAATCAGTGAATTTGCTGTCAATGAAGCCATCTCTTTTGTGGAAAACTTGGTGTTATCAGAGCAAGAACAAATGATTGCACAGCCAATTGTCAAAGAGGTTGATGATCGGTTGAACTTCTTAAAAAATGTAGGTTTGGATTATTTGACACTAAGTCGTTCGGCTGGAACCTTGTCTGGTGGCGAAGCACAACGAATTCGTTTAGCAACCCAGATTGGTTCGAATCTTTCGGGCGTATTATATATATTGGATGAACCATCTATTGGTCTTCACCAAAGGGATAATGATCGTTTACTGGAGTCTTTGCGTAAAATGAGAGACTTAGGAAATACTCTTATTGTAGTCGAACATGATGAAGATACCATGCGGGCTGCAGATTACCTAATAGATATCGGCCCTGGAGCTGGTGATGCAGGTGGCCAAATTGTTGCCTCTGGTACACCGGAGGAAGTCGCGAAAAATCCAGCTTCTTTGACGGGACTTTATTTATCAGGTAAACGCAAAATACCGATACCTGAAAAAAGACGCAAAGGAAATGGAGAAGTTATTCGAATCAAGGGAGCTCAAGAAAACAATTTAAAAAACATTTCTGTCGATTTCCCATTAGGAGAGTTTATTGCTGTTACTGGAGTATCTGGTTCAGGCAAATCAACGTTAGTCAATGAAATTTTGAAAAAAGCTCTTGCACAAAAAATTAATCGGAATTCTCATAAACCAGGGAAATATCAATCAATATCTGGTTATGATAAGATCGAGAAAATTATTGACATCGACCAAAGTCCGATTGGGCGAACCCCTAGAAGTAATCCAGCAACTTATACGAGTGTTTTTGATGATATTCGCGATCTTTTTGCTAAAACCAATGAAGCTAAAATTCGCGGCTATAAAAAAGGACGATTTAGTTTTAATGTTAAAGGTGGTCGATGTGAAGCCTGTAAAGGTGACGGGATTATTAAAATAGAAATGCACTTTTTACCTGATGTCTATGTACCTTGTGAAGTATGCCATGGAAAACGTTATAATTCTGAGACATTAGAGGTTCACTATAAAGGAAAAAATATTGCGGATGTTTTAGATATGACGGTAGAAGATGCTGCTGAATTTTTTAAATCGATTCCGAAAATAAGTCGAAAATTACAAACAATCGTGGATGTTGGATTAGGTTATGTGACTTTGGGACAACCAGCAACAACCTTATCTGGTGGCGAAGCACAACGAATGAAGCTGGCTTCTGAGTTGCATAAAAAGTCGAATGGTAAAAACTTTTATATTTTGGATGAACCAACCACTGGCTTGCATACGGAAGATATTTATCGCCTATTAAATGTTCTCGAACGTTTGGTTGAAGCGGGGAATACTGTTTTGGTAATTGAACATAATCTAGATGTAATAAAATCCGCAGATTCACTGATCGATTTAGGACCTGAAGGCGGGGATGGTGGTGGAAGTATCGTGGCCACGGGAACTCCAGAAGAAGTTTCTAAAGTAAAAGAAAGCTATACTGGTCAGTATTTAAAAAGATATCTGAAAAATGATTAATTTTTTTTCGATGAATTGATGTACCTGTGAATCCTCGGATGTAAACGCACATTCAAGGATTCATTTTTTCAATTATTAGGAAAAAATTTATTTTTCTTTTTATGGTCGCAATGATACGCCCGGAATGATATAATATTTTAGGAAGAGTTTGAATGATTTCTTTGGAGAGGTGTCTGGTATGGCAGAAACATTAGATTTAGTAATTATTACTGGGATGAGTGGTGCTGGAAAAACTGTTGCTATTCAAAGTTTTGAAGATATGGGATATTTTTGTATAGACAACATGCCCCCCAACTTAATTCCAAAATTTTGGGAATTAATTAAAGAAACTGGAAAAGTAACAAAAATTGCATTGGGTGTTGATCTTAGGTCACGTTCTTTTTTTGAAGAAATTCAAAATATGTTGGCTGAGATTAAAAATACCGGGTTTATTGATACTCGCGTGCTTTTTTTAGATGCCTCAGACAATGAATTGGTTTCCCGTTATAAGGAAACAAGACGTACACATCCATTAGCTATGGAAGGATTAATTACTGAAGGAATACGTAAAGAACGAGCAATATTAGAAGACTTGAAGGCAAGAGCTTCGTTAGTAATCAATACAACAAATCTGACTCCTAGGCAATTGCGAGAACGAATCAATGAAGAATTTCGTTCATCTGGAGATACTGGATTTCGTATAGAAATGGTCTCATTTGGTTTTAAATATGGATTGCCAATTGATGCGGATATCGTTATGGACGTTCGTTTTTTACCGAATCCACATTATATCAAAGAATTGCGACCATTGACGGGGTTAAATACTGAAGTTAGTCATTATGTAATGTCCTTTGATGAAACAGAACAGTTTTACCAAAACTTTCTTCATCTTTTACAAGACATTATGCCTGGATACATTAAAGAAGGAAAAAGCAGTTTAACGATTGCGATTGGTTGTACAGGAGGTCAACATCGCTCGGTTGCTTTGGCTCAACGAATTGGTGATGAACTAGCAAAAGATTACAAAGTCAATATTACCCATCGTGACAAAGATAAACGTAAGGAGACGGTGAACCGTTCATGACAATGAAAACTTATCGAATCCGTAAACCTAAAATCGTTGTGATTGGTGGTGGCACGGGACTTCCTGTCATCTTAAAAAGTTTACGAAATCAAGGGGTAGATATAACAGCTGTCGTTACAGTCGCAGATGATGGTGGAAGTAGTGGCGAGTTGAGAGATTCTATTACAACGATTACCCCTCCTGGAGATTTACGTAATGTATTAATCGCTCTTTCAGATATGCCCAAACTTTATGAAGATATCTTTCAATATCGTTTTCATGAAGGAGATAAATTTTTAGCAAATCATGCCTTAGGAAATTTAATCATCGCTGGGATGTCTGAAATGCGAGGGAGTACTTATGAAGCCATTCAGTTACTCTCTAAGATGATGCATGTTGATGGTAAAGTGTACCCTTCATCAGATGAACCCTTAATATTACAAGCAGTGTTTGAAGATGGAACTACAGCAATAGGTGAATCAAAGATTGCGATTGATCGAAAAACTATTGACCATGTTTTTGTTAAAAATCAGGCCAATAATGAATTACCTAAAGCGGCTCGTAAAGTCGTCTCCTCAATAATGGAAGCTGATATGATAGTATTAGGCCCAGGAAGTTTATTTACTAGTATTTTGCCCAATTTAATGATTCCTGAAATTGGCGAAGCTTTGATAAAGACGAATGCCGAGACAATATATATTTGTAACATCATGACCCAAAAAGGAGAAACAGAACACTTTACAGATGCTGAGCATGTCAAAGTGCTTCATCAACATTTGGGACAACCATTTATTGATACGGTATTAGTGAATATTGAAAAGGTACCTGAAGGGTATATGGATTTTGAAATTTATGATGAATATTTGGTCCAGGTAAAACATGATTTTCAGGGCTTGAGAAATCAAGGTTGTCGGGTAGTGTCCACCGATTTCTTGAAATTACATGATGGTGGTGTTTTTCATGATGGCGAAAAAGTTGTATCCGAATTACTAAGAATTGTTTACAGTGCCAAAAAATAAAAAGTAGAGAGGCGGTTGAAAATGTCTTTTGCATCGGAAGTAAAAAAAGAATTAACGACACTTGAAGTGCATCGTGAACATGCAAAAGCAGAATTAGCGGCATTGATACGAATGAATGGCTCATTGAGTCTTCATAATCAAACATTCGTTTTAAATGTTCAAACAGAAAATGCTGCAATCGCTCGTCGAATTTATTCGCTATTAAAAGATCATTATCAAGTACAAAGTGAGCTTTTGGTACGACGTAAAATGAAATTGAAAAAGAATAATATTTATATTGTACGATTAAAACAGAAAACTAAATTCATTTTAGATGATTTAGGGATTATGGAAGGCATGATGGTCCATGGCCATGTCTCAAATGAAATTATGGGAAATGCTCAAAAAATGCGCTCTTATTTGCGGGGGGCTTTCATGGCAGGAGGTTCAATTAATAATCCAGAGACAAGTCGATATCATTTGGAAATTTTTTCAATTTATGAAGAACATAATCAAGATATATGTGATATGTTAAATTATTATCATTTGAATGGGCGCACCTTGCAACGACGAAATGGTTATATTGCTTATTTAAAAGGCGCTGAACACATCGCAGATTTTTTGACATTAATAGGAGCAACTAATTCTATGTTAAAATTTGAAGATGTGAGAATTGTACGCGACATGCGTAATTCAGTGAATCGTTTAGTCAACTGTGAGACTGCAAATATGAATAAAACGATTGACGCCGCTTCTAAACAAATAGAAAATATTCAATATATAGAAGATACTGTTGGACTGAAGTCTCTTCCTGATAAACTGCAAGAAATTGCGGAATTACGATTAAAAAATCCCGAGATTAGTTTAAAAGAGTTGGGCGAGTTGGTCCCTTCTGGAATGATTTCAAAATCAGGAATCAATCACCGAATTCGAAAAATCAATGAGTATGCGGATAAATTACACGAGAAAAACTGATGATAATTATATAAAAAGCATCCTAGAAAAGGGATGCTTTTTGTGTATTTACTATTCATTTAGATAATCATCCAATAAGTCATTGGAAATATGTTCATCAAATATATGAGAACCAATAATAACTGTGGGGACGAATTTAATATTGGCACGTTCGCTTTCTTCAGTAATGCGATGGGCATAACCACTATGTTCATGCTCGATTAAACCTAGTTCATCTGTTGCAAACTTTATGATCTCTTCAGAAGAGAGGTCTCCCCATTGGTCTTGAGTTTTAAATATTTGATCTAGCTCTGTCAACGTTTTTTCCGCATTATCGGTGGTCACAAATCGATGCATTATATTGCCGTTTTGTAAGGAACCTTTTTGTCGATCAGTCAATTTTATAACGCGCTCAATTTTTCCTTGAGAAGTAGCTTCTTGAAGCAATTTTTTTGATGATTCATACCATTGTTTGCAATAAGGACAACGTAGATTAATAAATTCAATCAAAGGTTTTGCATTTGAATTTCCAATACGTATTCCATACTCTGGACTAATCTCATTTAGTTTAATGATTGATGTGTCCATTTAAATTCCTCCTTTATGATTCAGAGTAAACTAGGAAACCCTAGTCACTCATCCTAAGTGGATTTGTTCATTGAGACTACTCAAAAATTCCTCCACTTATTTCCGTTTTTTTCTTAATTTTTCTTCATTTTGA
>DXDB01000207.1 GCA_019115705.1 Candidatus Tetragenococcus pullicola
CGTAAACGTGGAAACAAAAAACAATATCTAGTGCTCGCCTCTTCCGATGTTACACTTGATCCAGAAGAAATCATACGTTTATATGGCAAAAGATGGAAAATAGAAATCTTCTATAAAGTTTGTAAACAATACCTTCATTTAAGTGGTTATCAAGGACTTTCTTACGATGGTATCTATGCTCATGTAGCCATTGTGTCAATTGCTTACATCATACTGGCAGTTCAGCAGAGAGAGCAGACAGATGATCGAACGATTGGGGATCTTTTCTATTTGATGGTGCAAGAAATGGAAGATGTGACTTACGTGCAAGCTATCCAACAATTATTGTTGCTTTTTTCTGAGGCTTTCAAAAAAGAACCAGTTATTTCTGAAATAGAATTAAATAACATTACAGACCAATTTATACAGTCTTTACCCCGTTTGACTCAAAAGCAGCTTTTGGAAGTCGCGTAAACTATTTTTCGTCTATTTATCCCATGTATACCAAGGGATTAGTAGGCTTTTAGGTGTTTCAAGTTTTAGATGATAACTAAAAAAACATCCTTTTTATCACTATTAAAAATTATAATGTGTTGCATTAGGTGTAAACCTGTCTCTAAGGATATTTTTAACCTGGAAAAACTACGCCCCTTCCCATCATCAATATTTTTGAGAAATCAGGATAAGTGCGCCAGTATGCTCATATTCATAACAAATTACCAATAAAAAAGAGAGACGTATATCCGTCCCTCCATTTTTGAATCTATAATAATGATATTTACAAAATGCCCTCTTTACTGACAAACTTTTTTTAATTCAGCAAAGATTTGATGACACTCTGCTTTATCCTTAGCATTGGCACCGCTGGCTAAAGGATGTCCGCCACCGTGATGAGCTTTGGCAATTTCATTGATAATGGGACCTTTGGAACGTAAGTGAACCCGATAAGTACCTTCAGGGTTTTGGACAAAGAGCACCCAAGCCTTGGTGTCTTCAATCTTACCTGGTAAAGAAACAATCCCAGAAGTTTGAGCAACTGTTAAGCCATATTCTTCTAACAGTTCTTTTGAAATAATTAGTTGTGCAGCTCCATTTTCATCAATTTCAAGATTTTCATAAACATAGCCTGATAAGCGAGCCACATCTCTTGATACTTGTTCGATTTGTCGACTTAATTCAGCGGCATCAAACTCAAAACGCATCAAGTTAGCGGCAATTTCTAAGGTATGTGGGCTCGTTGCATCATACAAGAAGCGACCAGTATCACCTATGATTCCACCATATAAAAGACGTGCAGCTTTTGCGTTCATAAAAAGATCTTCAGGAAATAATCGCCAAAAATCAGCTATGATTTCGCTACAACTGCTGGCGTTGGTATTTACAAAAAGCAAATCGCCATAAGCATCGTCATTCGGATGGTGGTCGATTTTGATTAATCTATCTCCCAATGAATACCGTTCATCACTAATTCGTGGCGTATCGGCAGTATCAGTGGCAATCACTAAAGCACCTTTATAAGTTTCATCAGAGACTTCATCCATCGTTGCCAGATAGTCCAAATCATTGATTGGTCCCCCTACTGCATAAATTTTCTTTTCAGGGAAACTATTTTTCAATAATTCAGCTAAACCAACTTGTGAACCAATTGCATCAGGATCAGGATTTTTGTGACGATGGATAATAATCGTTTGATAGGCTTTGATTTCTTTTAAAATTTCTTCTTGTACACTCATTTATTCATTTTCCTTTCAACTTTTATGGACGTTCCATTACTTGGCAAACCACAATGGCTTTTGCAACCAAGGCATTTTCAATAAAAATTTCAACATCAAGTTTTGCGGATCGTCGTCCTATTTCTAATATTCTTGGTTTTAAAACCAATTGACTTTCCATTTGAATCAAACGGAAATAATGAAGGTTTACTTGTTCAATCCAGGTATTGCGTCGTTGATTAATAACCAAGGTTCGTTTGGTTACATTGGCGACCACCTCATTTAAAACACCAAATGAAATCGTTCCTAATTCATTGACCATTTGAGGAGAAACAACAAAAGAAAATTCTGTCTGCTCCAATTTGTTCCCTTCAAAATCATGTTCGACCAATTGGATATGCTCGGTGATCTGATCTGAAATCGTATCGGTGATTTGAGGTTGGCGTTGGATCATCTGCATGGCTTTCATCACATCTTGTCGGGTAACGATTCCTATCAAAGAAAGATCATCTTCGACCACAGGCATTACTTCAAGACCATCCCAGATCATTTGATGACTAACAGAAGCAACACTCATCTCTTTTTTAGCTACCCTTGGTTCTTTGGTCATTACTCGTTCAATTTGTTGAGTATCAGGTTTTTCAAGCACATCTTTGGCAGTTACGATTCCGACCACTCGCATATTTTTGTTTACTACTGGATAACGAGAATGTTCTGTTTTTTCTGAGATCTTTTTATAATCTTTCACAGAATCAGCCGTTGTCAAATAGCAAGTATGTTCAATAGACATGTAGATATCACTAACCAAAAGAATATCTTTTTTTATCAGTTGATCACTTAAAGCTCGGTTAATCAAAGTAGCGACAGTAAACGTATCATAGGTCGTCCGCAAAATAGGCAGTTCTAATTCGTCCGCTAATTGGCGGATTTCTACCGTTGTATCAAAGCCACCAGTAATTAAAACAGCGGCACCTTCTTTTAAAGCCAATCGTTGGACATTGGTACGATTGCCCACGATCATCAATGACCCAGGCGTGATATACCGTTGCATTGCTTCTTCTTTCATCGCCCCGATTACAAACTTATGCAGATCTTTTTTAAGACCCGCATCACCGCCCAAAACATCTCCTTCAATAATTTGCACAACCTCGTTAAAAGTCAAACGTTCAATATTTTTCTTTAATTTACGTTCGATGCGAATTGTTCCTACCCGTTGAATTGTGGAAACCAAGCCAATGTTTTCTGCATCTTTAATCGCCCGATAGGCTGTGCCCTCACTGACAGATAAGTCTTTTGCTATTTGACGAACGGAAATCCGTTCTCCAACTGGTAAATTTTCTATATGTCCTAAAATCAAATCATGTTTGGTCGCCATTGTTCTTTTTACACCTCAATTGTCTCTCCAATTTCCATTACTTTACCAATACCAGGTAGTTTTTCTACAAAGGCATTGGGATCTTGTTTGATCACTTCAAAAGTATTGTAATGGATTGGAATCACTGTTTTTGCCTTTAATCGTTTTGCAGCTGACACCGCATCATCTGGCCCCATGGTGAAGTTATCACCAATTGGTAAGAATGCCACATCGATTGGTACTTTTTCACCTAGTAGTGCTAAGTCACTACAATCGGCAGTATCTCCCGCATGATAAATAGTTTTTCCTTCAACTTGCAGTAGTAGGCCCGCGGGTTCTCCCATATAAATCATTTGGCCGTCTTTTTCATAGCCAGAACTATGTTGCGCATGTGTTAATGTTACTCTGCCAAAAGGAAAATCAAAGCCACCACCAATATTTAATCCGTGTGTCTTTTCAACTCCTTGGGAAGCAACAAAACTACAAATTTCTACAATACTAATGACCATCGCCTGATTGTTCTTCGCAATTTCAACGGTATCGCCAACATGATCATCATGACCATGCGTGACAAGTACATAGTCTGCTTGAACGTCTTTTTCACTAATGTCTGCTAAGGGATTTTGGGAAAGAAACGGATCAATAATTAGTCTTGTGCCATCTTTTAGTAAAAACGAGAGTGCCGAATGTCCATGATACGTGATTTTCATTAGAAATTCCCCTTTCTGTTTTCCTAAACTTACAAAAAATTAATACAGTTCAATAAGTACATTGTAACAGATTTATCAAAAGAAAAAAATAAGAAGAGCTTTTAACCACAAAAAAACAGCACACCTTATCAAAATTGGCGAGCTGTTTTCTTCAATCTTTTATTTTTCTTCTTGTTCTTTGATCATTTGCTTCATTTCTTCAATTTCTTCTTCTTGAGCTTCAATAATTTTTTCGGCTAATTTTTTCACTTCTGGATCTTTTAAATTTGCATTTTTACTTGTTAAAATGGCAATCGAGTGATGGGGAATCATTGCTTTCATCCAGTCAACATCATCTACAGTACTTTGGCTTCTTACCATGAAAAAGGATCCTGCAAAGATCAGAACGCTTACTCCCAAGATAATACCATTTAACTTCTTATTATCATACATATGCCACATGAACAATAACATAATGATTGCCATGACAGCTCCCATCATTAAAGCCATGAATACTCTTGTTTTACTAAAAAAGATATGATCAATGGAAAATACATTTAAATACATCATCCCAAACATCACAATTGTCGATACAGCGATCATCAGTAAAAACTTCCAATATTTTTTCATCATACGCTCTCCTTTGTGATCTTATTTATAATAAGCATACCGCATTAAAACGTTATCAACAAATAATTTGAGTTGTTATCAATCTAGATGAACACAAGCTTTTATTTCTATCGAGGTTATAGATTATAATAATTATAATTTCAACTGAGAACAAATCTTATTTAGAAACGATTATCTTTCTCAATTAGCTTATTTCGATATCAATTAGTTTTTTAAAGTGCTAGACTTAACTTGAATAAAAAAGAGAAGGTGTTTTAAATGAGTAACTTTAAAAAATTTTCAGCAACCCTACTCATTGGGGTAATTGCTCTTGCTACGGAGTTTATATTTAAACAACCCACCATTGCTTTTTGGATTGTAGCAATTGCAGGAGGAATCATGGCTTTTTCAATGTTTATCGGTATGATACAGACCTTAAAATCCGGAAAATATGGGGTTGATCTTTTAGCAATTACCGCTATTGTGGCTACCTTATTAGTGGGTGAATATTGGGCCAGTTTAATGGTTTTAATCATGTTGACTGGTGGCGATAGCTTAGAAGATTATGCCAGCAAGCAAGCCAGTCGAGAATTACATGCACTTTTGGAAAATTCTCCTCAGAATGCACACAAAATTGATGGCGATCAAATTACTGATATTTCAGTAGACGAAGCCGAGTTAGATGATATTTTACTAGTAAAACCTGGTGAACTTGTCCCAGTTGATGGCAAAATTATCATGGGAAGTTCGCTAGTGGATGAGTCTTCGCTAACTGGTGAATCACGTCCAATTGAAAAAGAAAAAGAAGATACTATCATGTCAGGGTCTATTGTAAAAGATACACCCATTCGCATCAAGACAACGAAAAGAGCCAGTGATAGCCAGTACCAAAAATTAGTAAAACTTGTCGAAGAATCAGAAGCAAAACCTGCTCACTTTGTACGTCTTGCTGATCGATATGCGGTGCCTTTCACAATTGTAGCCTATCTTATTGGCGGTATTGCTTGGTTTGTTTCAAAAGATCCCGTCCGTTTTGCCGAAGTATTAGTCGTTGCTTCTCCTTGTCCACTGATACTGGCTGCCCCTGTTGCTTTGGTGGCTGGAATGAGTCGCTCGAGTCGAAACGGGATTATCGTCAAGTCTGGAACGACGATTGAAAAACTAGCCAAAGCGAAAACAATCGCCTTTGATAAAACCGGAACACTTACAGAAGGTAGACTTGCGGTCGACAAAATTGTTTCAATGGATGCTACCCTTTCTGAAGAAGAATTGCTTCGTTTCGCTGCGAGTGTAGAACAAGAATCCACTCATATTTTAGCTCGTTCCTTAGTTTATCAAGCTAAAAACAAACAACATTCACTGTTACCTGTTGAAAACCTACAAGAAATTACCGGTAAAGGTGTCAAAGGAATTGTGGACGGCAAAGAAATTAAAGTCGGAAATGCGGCATTTATTGAAATTGAAAAAGAGGCAACAAAAAAGACCATTATTTATATTGCTGTAGATAAAAAATATCAAGGATACATTACATTTAAAGACGTTCTTCGTCCTGAAGCAAAACAAACAATTAAAAAATTGGGTCAACTAGGGTTGGATGATGTTATCATGTTGACCGGCGATTCAGTAGATGTTGCCAATCAAATCGCCAATGCCTTAGAGATCACCAATGTTCATGCCAAATGCTTGCCTGAAGAAAAAATTCAAGTCCTCAATTCATTAGAAGAATCCAAAAGACCAGCAATTATGGTTGGCGATGGTGTCAATGATGCCCCAGCTCTAGCCATTGCTGATATCGGCATCGCAATGGGTGAAAATGGTTCAACGGCAGCCAGTGAAAGTGCAGATGCGGTCATTTTAAAAGATGATCTGACACGCGTTTTTGAAGCAGTGCGTGTATCTAAAGACACGATGAGGATTGCCCAACAATCTGTTTTGATTGGTATTTTTATTTGTGTCATTTTAATGTTGATTGCAAGTACTGGTGTTATTCCAGCACTACTTGGGGCCGCTTTACAAGAAGTTGTCGACACGGTCGCCATTTTAAGTGCCTTACGTGCCAGAAGAGGATAACTATGAAACAAAAAGGAGCAAAATTTTGCTCCTTTTTTTATACCATACTAATTGATCCTTCCGACCGCCATGCGTTTCGTGGATATCCAAACAGTGACTAAAAGTTACTTTAAAAGTTATTGGTTTTTATTTTGGATATAGGATACTTTCTTAATAGTCAAAAAAACTTCGTGTCTTGCTTTTTAACAAGGACACGAAGCTTATTTATTTCATTAACAAAGACTTGCGGCCTCTTCATCAACAATAACTACTACATCAGGATGATTTTGTAAAACACTTGCTGGTAAATCTGGCGTTATTTCGCCTTCAACCATTCCTTTGATTGCTTCAGCTTTTGCTTTTCCATAGGCCAATAGAATAATTTTTTTTGCTTTCATAATCGAACCAATTCCCATGGATAACGCATGTGTAGGTACATCATTTACATTTTCAAAATTACGTTTATTGGCATTGATTGTTGATTCGGTTAATTTTACGACATGAGTCGATGTATCAAAAGGAGTCCCTGGTTCATTAAAACCAATATGTCCGTTTTGGCCGATTCCTAAAATTTGTACGTCGATAGGATTTTCGCTAATAATTTGGTCATAATGTCGACATTCTGCTTCCAGATCCTCTGCTTTTCCATTAGGTACGTAGCTTTCTTTAAATGGTTTTTTATTAAATAAATGTTCATTCATGAAGTAGCGATAACTTTGATCATCTGTACCACTTAATCCAATGTATTCATCCAAATTGATCGAAATTTTATCCGAAAAATCCAAGGAACTATTGATTAGCTCCTTATAAAAAGTTTCAGGTGTGCTTCCTGTTGCTAAGCCAAAAACTTTTGCGTCCTTTTCAACTTCTTCTTTTACCAATTCAAAAGCTTTCTTACCGCCCTCTTGCGCATCTTTTACACGAATTATTTCCATTATTAGCGCTCCTTTTCCTTCTTTTTTGGTCTACACCAATTTTAACATGATTTGATTGTGACTGCAAGAAATGCTATCCAAAAGAAAAAAATCCTTCAAACTGTTTTACAAGAGTTTGAAGGATTGCTTTCATTTATTATTTTCTAGGACGTTGACTGGCATCCATGATAACTGGCAATATCACTGGGCGTCGTTTGGTTTGATCAAAAAGATAGTGTCCCAATTGTTCGCGAATATCTTGTTTTAATTTTCCCCATTCAAATTCGCTATCATGAAGATGTTTTTCCACAATTACTTCCACCATTTCGGCACTTTCAAGAATCAAATCGCGACTGGCTTTCACATAAACAAAGCCACGAGAAGTAATTTGTGGTTTGGCAACAATACGTTTTTCACGACGATTTATTGTTACAACAACAACAAAAATACCATCTTCTGATAATATTTTTCGATCTCGCAAGACAATATTTCCGATGTCACCAACACCAATACCATCGACCATCACGTTTTCGGCTTGGATGGGACTAGCAGTGATTAATGACTCACCATCAAATTCTAAAACATCGCCTCGAGCAGTAATAAAAATATTTTCTAAAGGAATCCCAACCTCTTGGGCTAAGTTAGCATGTGCCGCTAACAAACGATATTCCCCTTGAACGGGAATAAAACAATTTGGATGCATTAGATTTAGCATTAATTGTAAATCTTTAGGATTTGCATGGCCAGAAACACGCATATTATCGGAAATATTTTTGACCGTACCTCCAGCTCGATAAATCATATCTTCTGTTTTAGCAACATATGTTTCCATGGCGATGGTTGGAGTCGTTGTGATATATACCAAATCGCCTTCTTTGATGCGTAATGTTTGGTGAGACCCAGTAGCCATTCTTTGCAAAGCTTTAATTGGTTCGCCCATTCGACCAGTTTCTAAAATAAGTATTTGATGATCATCATATTTACGCATTTGCTTTTGCGTGATCAAAATATTTTCATCTGGCAAGTTCAACTTTCCTAATTTCATTGCCGTTTTAATGATGCGACTAAAGTCTTTTCCTGTTAAAACGATTTTGCGATTGGATTCATAACAAGCGTCAATCACTTGTTGCACCCGTTGTAAGTTACTAGCTACACAGGCTACAATGATACGACCTTCCCAATAACGGATGGTATCAGCTACTTCTTCTGCAATTTTTCTTTCAGAAGCAGCCACTGCTGGATTCTCAGCATTACTTGAAGTACTTAATAAGGCCAATACACCCTCTTTACCAATCTCTGCTAAACGTGAATAGTCTGTCTGATACATTGGCACTGCTGCTTGGTCAAATTTAAAATCACCCGTATACACAATGTTTCCTTCTGATGTATGCAAGCAAATGCCAACTGAATCAGGAATTGAATGTGTTGTTTTGAAAAAACTTGCAGTCACTGAACCAAAATCAATTTCTGTATGTTCATCAATCACATGAAATTCCTTAAATTTTTTCGTTGGTTCATAGCTATGCACTTGTAATTTAGCTAATTCAATCGTCAATTTGGTACCAAAAACAGGCACTTCTATTTTTTCCAAAAAGTAAGGAAGTGCACCAATTGCATCCGCATGACCATGGGTAACAAAAACACCAGCTACCCGATCAGCATTTTCTTCTAAATAAGTGAAATCAGGAATGATTGTATCAATTCCCAAATATTCATTTTCTGGATATTGCAAGCCACAGTCCATGACAAAAATATCCTCATCCACTTCAGCAATGTACATATTTTTTCCGTTCTCACGGACACCGCTGATAGGAATGATTTTGATTTTACTCAAATTTTCCACCTCAATTTTTTATTCTTGCAGTTTTTACTGCTATATTCTAGTCTTCATGACTGTTCGAACTCTTATCGAATCAATCAAATAAAAACAAAAAAGTTCCAAGTGAGCAACTGTTCGTGTCTGTTTTCGTCGTAAGATTATTTAATGACACTTGTGCTGTCTCGGCTATTTTGTTTTTAAAGATCTATCTGTCCTATTACTATTTGATAGTTTTCTAAATAAGAGTGAATAAGCTCATTCACTTCAACCGAATTGTTCCTGTATTTATTATACAACAAAAAGGGAGCTTTTATCTACCAACTCGAAAGATTCATGGAAAATTAAACAATCAAATGGTTATCATTTAACCATGAATTAGATTCATTTCATGCAAGGTTTCTGCAATTTGCACTGAATTCCAGGCCGCACCTTTCAAAAGGTTATCCGATACAACCCATAAGTGTAAGCCTTTTTCAATATCAGGATCTTTTCGGATTCTTCCGACAAAGGTTTCTTTTCTATTCACACTATTTAAAGCTTGCGGATAAATTTGTTGACTGGGATCATCTTCTAAACAAACACCTGAAGCTTTTTCCATTAATTCACGAACTTCAGAAACGTCTATTTTTTCTTTGGTTTCAACATAAATTGATTCAGAATGTCCTTGTACCACTGGAATTCGAACACAGGTTGCCACTACTTTGATTGTTTGATCATGCATAATTTTCTTTGTTTCGTTGATCATTTTCCACTCTTCAAAAGTATAATCATCTTCAGAAAAAACGTCGATTTGTGGCAATGCATTAAAGGCAAGTGGGTAATGTTTTTGATCACTTCCGCAAGGTAAAATATCCGTCTGCCATTCTTTTTTAGGAAGTCTATTTAGATAACTTTGCGTTTGCTGTTCAAGTTCAAAAACCGCTTTTGCTCCGGCACCTGAAACGGCTTGATAAGTAGATACTATGATTCTCTCAATACCTACTTTTTGGCGAATTGGTTCTAAAGCAACCATCATTTGGATCGTGGAACAATTAGGATTGGCAATAATTCCTTGGTGTTTTTTTAAGTCTTCTTTATTCACTTCCGGAACAACAAGGGGAACATTTGGATCCATCCTGAAATAACTCGTGTTGTCAATTACAATGGCACCATGTTTTACCGCTTCTGAAGCAAATTCTTTGGAGATACTTCCGCCTGCACTAAATAAGGCAAGATCAATTTCTTCAAAAGATTCTGGAACAAGGGCCTCGATAATCACCTTTTTTTGTCGAAAAAATACTGTTTTTCCAACGGAGTGTTTTGAGGCAAATGCTCTTACTTCTTGAATCGGTAAAGTTGATTGTTCCAACATTTGTATCATTTTTGTTCCCACAGCACCTGTTGCTCCTACGATTGCAATACGATATCCTTTCATGACCTGAACTCCTTATTTTCTATTTAAATAATCATCTTTTTCTCATTTTATCATATTTTTAACGAAAGAAAAGAAGGTTCTTTATTCAGAAAAACAGCTGTTTCACTCTTTTTTCTGGTCGCCACACGATTTTTTCTTTTTAATAGGAAGCAAACGAAGGAGACAAGGCTATCCAAAACCTTGTCTCCTTCGTTTTCATGATCAAGATAGGAAATTTTTTCCTATGCACGTTGCGAAGAATCTTCCCCAAAATTCTTCTTATCTTAATTATAGCCCACAATCTTATAAAATGAAAATAAAAAACATTTTTATCTCCTTTTACGTGTTATTTTATTGTTTTTCCTTCTTGTATTTTTCTTCTATTAATTGAGTTTCAAAAGCTGCTGCATCAAAAGGTTCTAATTGCATTTGTTCTTTTACCATTAGTGACTCATTATTTCGAATAAGTATCTGCCAAACTTGTGCTATCATAGTTTCTGGTAATTTTACAGTTACTTCTTCAGCGCCCATATTGACAATAACAAAAACTTGACGATTTTTTTCGGTGCGTAGGTAAGCAAACACTTGTGGTGAATCAACCAGTAGTTCGTCAAAACTTCCTTCTACAAAAACAGAATTTGTTTTACGTAGCTGAATCAGTTGGCGATAATAACGAAGAACTGAGGCAGAGGATTCTTTTTGCCTGGCTACATTCAGTCCTTTTGTATTTGGATTGATTGGCATCCAAGGTTTGCCAGTTGAAAAACCAGCAGAAGAATCACTTTCCCATTGCATGGGCGTTCTGGCGTGATCACGAGTCCAATCTGTCGCAATTTTTAGTGCTTGTTTGCTTGAATATCCTTGGTCTAACAATGTTTGATAATAATGATGCGTATCTTTAGCATCGATTTGATTGATTGAAGTAAAGGAATAATTGGTCATTCCGATTTCTTGCCCCTGATAAATAAATGGGGTTCCTTTTAACAATATATACATGGTCGCAATAGCTTTTGCTGATTTTTCTGATTCATCACCTAAAATAGAAACAATTCTTGGATTGTCATGATTTTCCACATAGAGAGCATTCCACCCTTTTTGATCCAAATCTTTTTGCCAACGGAATAAAACTTTCTTCATTTCCAGCGGATCGATTCGTTCAGATCCAAGTTCTCCTTTTCGAACATTATGCTCTAATTCAAAAATCATATTTAAAAATCCATCCTCACTAGTCCAATCAACCGCTTCTCGACTGGAAACACCACTCGCCTCTCCTACTGTCATGATTGGATAACGATCAAAAATTTCCTTTAATTCAGTCATATAGGCTTCAATTCCAGTTACATTCATGAATGGCGCCCAAGGATTTGTTGAAATCGGAAAATCCCATGGCGCCTTTTGAATATGACTAATCGCATCTAAACGAAAGCCATCGATTCCAAGATCTAACCACCATTGAATCATTTCTTTGATTTCAGCTCGCATTTGCGGATTTTTCCAATTCAAATCAGGTTGTTCAGGCGCAAACACATGAAAATAAGCTTGTTCTGTCAAATCATGGTAAGTCCAAGTGGAGCCGCCAAAGAAACTCTGCCACTCATTAGGCATTTTCTCTTTCGTTGCATTTTCCCACAAATAGTAATCACGGTAAGGACTTTCTTTGGATTTAGCCGCCTCAATAAACCAAGGATGTTGATTACTTGTATGATTGATAACTAAATCCATAATGATCCGAATATTTTTTTCATGGGCCTTTTTCAATAATTCTTTAAAATCTGCCATGGTTCCAAATTCTGGTTGAACAGCTCGAAAGTCAGAAATATCATAACCATTATCAAAATTGGGAGAAGCGTAAATTGGATTTAGCCAAATAAAATCGACACCTAGCCATTCTAAATAAGGTAGCTTTTCAATGATACCTTTGATATCTCCAATCCCGTCGCCATTACTGTCTTTAAAACTTCTAGGATAAATTTGATAGCCTATTGCATTTTTCCACCAATCACTCATTTAAGCTTCACCACAAATGCTTGCCATGGTGACAAAATCATTGTCTCTAAGGAAGATAGTTTTTGTTCGTCATTTTGAATAATGACTTTATCAATAACTTCTTCACTTGAAAAAGGTTGACTTTGATCAGAAAAATTAATGACTACTAACCAACGTTTTCTTTCATAGCTACGAATATAGCTCATCACTTCGTCTGCTGTATCTAATAATTGAAAATCACCCCACACAATTAAAGGATTGTCTTTACGTAACTGGATCAATTTTTGATACGTATAAAAAATAGAATTTGGATCAGCAAGTTCTTTTTGAGCATTAATTTCTTTATAATTTTCATTCAAAGCAATCCAAGGCGTTCCGGTTGTAAAGCCACCATTTTCACTAGTGTCCCATTGCATCGGTCTTCTGGCATTGTCACGTCCTTTGGCATTAATCGAATGAAGAATAGCTTCTTTGGTGTATCCTTTTTCTAAACGTTCTTCATACATGTTGATTGTTTCTATATCTTGCGCTTGAGAGATATCTGTGATTGGTGTATTGGTCATCCCAAGTTCCTCGCCTTGATAAATATAAGGTGTTCCTTTCATTAGATGTAATAAAATAGCTAATGCTTTGGCACTTTGTTTACGATACTTGCCATCATTTCCCCAACGAGAGACGATTCGAGGCAAATCATGATTATTCCAAAAGAGCGAATTCCACCCATCATTGCCTAATTCAGTCTGCCATTTTTCAAAAACAGTTTTTAATTCCGCCACATTTAATGGACGAAGATCCCATTTTTCACCATTTTCTTGTTGATCCAACCCACTGTGTTCAAATTGAAAAACCATGGCCAATTCTTCACGTTTTGGATCTGAAAATTGCTTAGCGATTGCTGGTGTAGCTCCCCACGTTTCGCCAACTGTCAAAAGATCTTTCCGACCAAATGTTTTTTGATTCATCTCATTTAAAAACTCATGCAAACGCGGACCATTCGCAGTTATTTTGGCTTCCGGTACTTTTCCAATCAAATCAATGACATCCATCCGGAAGCCCCCAATACCTTTATCAATCCATCGATTCATCATCGCAAAAATATCCGTTCGTACCCTAGGATTTTGCCAATTTAAATCAGGCTGTTTTTTACTAAAAAGGTGTAAATAATATTGTTGACTGTTTTCATCATATTCCCACGCCGAACCTGAAAATGTCGAACGCAAATTATTTGGTGCTCCGCCATTTTCTGCTGGATCGGCCCAAATGTAATAATCTCGGTATTGGTTGTCAGGACCTTTTTTCGCTTCAACAAACCAGGCGTGTTCGTCTGAGGTATGGTTGACCACAAGATCCATCACCAGTTTGATTCCTCTTTTATCAGCCTGATAAATCAAAGTTTCCATATCTTCCATCGTACCAAATTCGGGCATAATGGCTTCATAATCAGAGATGTCATAGCCGTTATCATCATTGGGTGAAGCATAGACTGGAGATAACCAGATAGCACCAACTCCTAATTTTTCCAAATAATCCAATTTCTCGATGATCCCCAAAATATCGCCTATCCCATCACCATCACTATCTTTAAAACTTCTTGGATAAACTTGATAGACCACCGTTTCTTGCCACCAATGTTTTTGCATAAATGATTTTCCATCCTTTCGTTTTTTAAAATTCTGTACTTTTTTGAAAACAGCAAAAAGAAGAAAGCATGCAGACCCTTTCTTCTCTTTTTGTGTTTAGCCTTTCATCAGGATAAATCCCTTAGGCTGTAAATTTGCCGTTTGTTCACCAAGAGTCGCCAAATTATCTAATAAAGTCTCTCCCACCAACTCAATGGTTGCTGGATAGATTCCTGTATTAAATGCTCCTCGGAGTACATTTCCCCCATAAAGTCGCTCATAAATAATGACACCAGAGACTTCAGATACTTGGACCCAGTGCGTACTTCCTTCTGATAAGATTTTTTGTTCTTTTCGACGGACGGCAATTAAATCTTGCGTAAATTTTAATAGGTCCTGATCTTGTTTTTCTTTTTCCCAAACCATACACTTCCGACAATCTGGATCCATACCACCAGTCAAGCCGATCTCATCTCCATAATACAAACAAGGAACTCCTGGTTGAATATAGGTAAAAGCTTGAACTTGTTTTGCTAAATCTTTGTCTTCCTTTGTTTCTGTTAACAAACGTGGCGTATCATGAGAATCAAGAATGTTAAATTGCATTTGATTGGTTTGATCACGATAAAGCATCATTTGATTGTTAATTTCCGCCATCATTTTGGTCACTGGAATTCTCTTTTTAACAAAATAATCTAAAATGGCATCGGTATATGCATAGTTCATCACCGCATGAAATTCATCGCCTTGTAACCAGCTTTGTGACGAATGCCAGATTTCTCCTAAAATATAAAAATCTTTTTTAGCAGCATCACAGGTTTGACGAA
This sequence comes from Candidatus Tetragenococcus pullicola, assembly GCA_019115705.1. Taxonomy (GTDB): domain Bacteria; phylum Bacillota; class Bacilli; order Lactobacillales; family Enterococcaceae; genus Tetragenococcus; species Tetragenococcus pullicola. The sequence continues at coordinate 14,951 of DXDB01000207.1, forward strand.
ATCTTTTCCAAAAAACGTGATCAACTTCATTGGCCACATCTAAACGCCACGCATCGATATCAAATTCTTCTATCCAATACCGTGCGACATTTAATAAGTACTCTTGCACTTCGGGATTGGCTGTATTTAACTTAGGCATGTGCGGTGTAAACGCAAAGGTATCATAGGTCAAATCATAGGCATCTTCAAAATCGCGGCCTTCTTTATAAGTAGCCGGAAATTCATTAACATGAAACCAATCAGCATAAGGAGAAGCTTGTCCATGTTCCAACACATCTTGCCATTGTGGTGATTCATCCCCCATGTGATTAAAAACAGCATCTAACATGACTTTAATGCCACGTTTATGACATTCACTGACTAATTTCTTAAAGACTGCTTCATCGCCAAAATCCGGATCAATTGTTAAATAATCAATCGTATCATATTTATGATTAGAAGAAGCTTTGAAAATCGGACAAAAATAGATGCCATTGATTCCTAATTCTTCTAAATAATCGAGATGGTCAAGAACGCCCTGTAAATCACCACCGAAATAATCTTGTCGGTCAGGATCTTTTGAATTCCAAGGCAACACATTTTTAGGGTCATTTTTAGGATCCCCATTAGCAAAGCGTTCGGGAAAAATTTGATACCATACTGTTTCTTTGACCCATTCAGGTGCTTTGAAGCGATCAACTTCATGAAAATAAGGCATGCGAAAATAATTATTAGCTATTTGTAACGCTTCTTCTTCCATTGGAAATAAACCATGATCGCCAAAAAAAGCTTTTAACCCATCTGAACCTTCTAAAGAAAAACCATAAGATAAGCGTTTAAAAGGAGCTGTCACTTCGACAAACCAATAGTCATAAACATTGGTCGAAAGAATTTTAGTCATCGCCAACGGTTTTTTATACCATTCTTCTAATTCTAAATTATAAGGATCCCCATGTAGTAACCAAACCTGTTGAATATCTCCTTTAGCCGTTTTCAAGCGCACATGCATAGTTTCTTGATCATAAAGGTAAGCATATTCACTTTCGGGACGATGATAAATTGCTGCTGTATTCATAATATCTCTCCTTTTGATTATATTTACTTTTATTATCACACAAGCCAAAATTAGTTGCAAGCATTTTTAGCAATCGGTTGCGTTATCACTTTCTTTCACTCAAATAATGGTTGAAAACAAATAAAACTGTTATTTATCAACTTATTTTTAATTTTCAGCTTTTTTACATTCGCTATTTTTCCCATCCAACATATAAAATTTAAAAAAAATACATTTTTTCAAATCTTTTACTTGACTGTTTTCGCAATCGGTTGCATAATGTATCTGTAATCAATTATAAAATATTGGAGGGTACACGTAATGAAAAGAAATTGGAAAAAATATTTAGTCAATGGTTTCGTTTTGTCTGCATCAACTTTGTTACTAGCTGCTTGTGGAGGATCAAATGATGATACAAACGATTCTGCAGCTGCACCAGCAGGATCAGGTGATAGTGCGACAGAAGATGTGAAGATTGAAGGTGATGTAAAGCTTTGGGTCGATACCGACCACATTAGCACTTACAAAGAAATTTTAGAAGGCTTCAGTGAAGAATATCCCGATGTCAATGTCACAGTCTCAGCTGGTAGTTCCGCTGATGCACAAAAAGATTTATCTAAAGACCCAAGTGCAGCAGCTGATGTTTTCATGATGCCCCACGACCAGGTCGGTCAAATGGCTTCGGCTGGTTTATTGTATCCAATTGATAAAGATGCCGATACAATTAAAGAAAACAATGTCGATTCTGCAGTTGAAGGTGTGACTTGGGATGGCGATATCTATGGTTATCCTTATGGCGTTGAAGCACAAGTTCTCTACTATAATAAGTCCGTTTTATCAGAAGAGGATGTTAAATCTTGGGATACTTTGACTGAAAAAGGCGTGATTGGTACAAACATCGCCGAAGCAGGTGCCAATTATATCTTTGGACCATTGTTCATGAGTAACGGTTTACATCTATATGGCGAAGACGGTGAAGATCCAAACGGTACCGACTTCAACAATGAAAAAGGGGTCGAAGTCTTACAATGGATTGCCGCTCAAAAAGACAATTCAGGTGTATTACAAGCTAGTGAGTCAGCATTATCTGATTTAAGCTCAGGTAAATCCAGTGCTTTTCTATCTGGCCCTTGGTCTAAAAATGATGTGAAAGATGCTTTAGGCGACGATATGGCCGTAGCTCCTTATCCAACCGTTGATTTTGGCGATGGTGCTGTGCAAATGAAAGCTTTCTTGGGCGTAAAAGTCTTTGGTATCAACCAACAAACACAAAACCCATTAGCTGCCATGGCACTTGCTAACTACATTACCAATGAAGACTCACAATTACTAGAATTTCAACAACAAGGTGTCGTTCCTTCCAATGCAGTTCTTCAAGATAACGAAGAAGTTTTAGCTGATGATACTGCTAACGCGGTTGCGCAAATGTCTCAACCTGAAAATTCCGTGGTTATGCCAAAAATCCCAGAAATCGTTTCTTTCTGGCCACCAATGGATGCAATCATTAACGACACTTACAAAGGCAATATCAAAGAAGCTGAATTCCAAAGCAAATTGGACAAATTAGTAGAAGATACTGCACAAGAACCTGAAGAATAAAGACTTAGCTTAAGATTAGGGCAGTGTGAAATTTCAGCTGCCCTTTATCTTAGTTATTGAACGAAAGTGAGTGGAAAAAATGTTCAAGAAAAAGAAAACGAAAAATACCCTCTCCTTCCTTGAATTATTTAAAAAAGGCGACCTGGCGACAAAGCTCTCTTTTATCATCATGGGCAGTGCCAATTTTGCCAACAAACAATTTTTAAAAGGCATCATTTTTCTAGCTTCTGAAGTAGGCTTTTTAATTTGGTTGATTCGAAATGGTCTACATAGTTTAAAGATGTTAGCCAGCCTTGGTACCCAAGAACAAGGGCTTGTTTATGATGAAAGATTAGGTATTCGTGTCTTACAAGAAGGCGATAATTCAATGCTACTGCTCTTATTCGGTGTCGCTTCTATTTTGGTTTGCGTGGTATTGGTGGCCTTATATATCATCAATTTACGTAGTGCCAGACACATCTATGAGTTAAAAGCAGCTGACGAGCCTATTCCTACTACCATGGATGATCTAAGAAGTTTACTCAATGAGCGTTTCCATGCCACGCTTATGACAATTCCATTATTGGGTGTGCTCTTTTTTACGATTCTCCCTTTGCTTTATATGATTTCAATTGCTTTTACCAACTACGATCATAACCATTTACCGCCAAAAAACCTCTTTACTTGGGTCGCTTTTAAAAACTTTGGCAATGTCTTAACCGGAAAAATGTCCGGAACATTTTTCCCAGTTCTAGGTTGGACTATGATTTGGGCTGTTTTAGCTACCGTCACTTGTTTCTTTTTTGGCATTTTATTAGCCTTATTGATCAATACGAAAGGCTTAAAGTTTAAAGGTGTTTGGCGGACAATCTTTGTCATTACTATGGCTGTGCCACAATTCGTCTCGCTTTTAATTATGAGAAACCTATTAAACGGTGCTGGTCCTATTAATAGTCTATTGATAAATAGTGGCCTCATCAACAGCCCAATTCCGTTTTTAACAGATCCAACTTGGGCTAAATTCACGGTTATTATTGTTAATATGTGGATTGGTATTCCGGCTACTATGCTGGTTTCCACGGGAATTATTCAAAACCTACCTGAAGATCAAATCGAAGCTGCTCGAATTGATGGTGCCAATGCTTTCCAAATCTTTAAGAGCATCACGTTTCCACAAATTCTGTTTGTGATGACACCTTCGTTGATCCAACAATTTATTGGTAACATTAATAATTTTAACGTGATCTTCTTATTAACCGGAGGCGGTCCAACAAATTCTGATTTTTACGGTGCCGGATCGACTGATTTGCTAGTAACTTGGCTTTATAATTTAACTGTCAATACGCTCGATTATAACTTAGCTTCTGTTATAGGTATCTTGATCTTCATCTTATCAGCTGTCTTTAGTTTGATCACATATACGCGTACCAATTCATTTAAGGAGGGATAAGCAATGGCTAAAACAAAAAGTTATAAAAAACAACGTACTACAAAGTTGACGATGGCCTATATCGCGCTTATCGTCTTATCACTGATTTGGTTGTTTCCGATTTTCTGGATTATCTTGACCAGTTTTCGTGGCGAAGGGGGCGCCTTTGTTCCTTACATCATCCCCAAAACGTTTACGCTTGAAAACTACAAGTCATTATTGACCAACCCTTCTGGAAGTTATCCATTTTTGACTTGGTTCAAAAACACACTGATTGTATCAGTTATCAGCTGTCTCCTTTCAACCTTTATCACGATTGCGATGGCTTATGCTCTTTCGCGTCTACGTTTTAGATTGCGTAAACCATTTTTGAAAGTCGCTTTAGTCTTAAACATGTTCCCAGGGTTTATGAGCATGATTGCGGTTTACTATATCTTAAAAGCATTAAATCTGACGGAAAGTCTTGTTGCTTTGGTTTTGGTTTACTCGGCAGGTGCAGCACTAGGTTTTTATGTTGCCAAAGGCTTTTTCGATACCATCCCAATGGAACTCGACGAATCGGCGATGATGGATGGTGCTAACAAATGGCAAATTTTCACCAAGATTACCCTGCCACTATCCAAACCAATCGTCGTCTACACAGCGCTCATGGCTTTCATGGCGCCATGGATGGATTTCATTTTTGCCAAAGTCATTATGGGTGATAAAATTGAAAAATATACCGTTGCCATCGGACTTTACACGATGATGACACGAAACACCGCTAACTCACTCTTTGTAGCCTTTACAGCTGGCTGTGTTCTGATTGCTATACCGATTACCTTGGTCTTTATCTTCATGCAACGCTTTTATGTTGAAGGAATCACGTCAGGATCAGTGAAAGGTTAAGTTAAACAAGCAAATAAAGCTTCTGGAGATAACTTCCAGGAGCTTTATTTTCTCGTAGTCAAGTTAACGAGACTTTATCCTTTTGATTTTTTAATTACCATTGCGTTTTACATACATTCCCTTTGATTCTTTTTAAAAAATAGAACTTCCACAATCAAAACTTTTTATTTCTGAAGCTCTCCATGCAGTCTTTGTCGATTTTATAGAGTTCATTTTACTTCCAAGGATGCTTTTTATCTACCCTTTAAAACAACAAATGAGCGACAGCAGTTACGAGCATAGTCACTAATATTCCCGTAATCGTCGGTACAAAAAAAGCCACACTGGTCCATTTCCAACTTTGCGTTTCTTTTTTGATTGTCAGAAGCGTTGTGCCACATGGCCAATGATACAAAGTAAACAGGCACGTATTTATAGCTGTTAACCACGTCCAATCATTATCGAGTAGCAATGTTTTCAACTGGGCTAAAGAATCATAATCAACAATAGTACTAGTAGCTAAATACCCCATTAACATGCAAGGAATGACAATTTCGTTAGCTGGTAATCCTAAAATAAAAGCCATCAAAATAACGCCATCTAAGCCCATCAGTTTTGCAAAAGGATCTAAAAAACCGACAAAACCTTGCAGTAACGTTTGTCCACTACCAGTATAAATATTTGCCAATATCCAGATCAAAAGTCCCACTGGTGCTGCCGTTTTTATAGCCCGCCACAAAACAAAAATGGTACGATCAAAAATCGAGCGGACAACGACTTGCCCAATTTGTGGTTTTCTGTAAGGAGGCAGTTCCAAAGTAAAGGAAGAGGGAACTCCTTTTAAGATAGTTTTGGATAAAAGTTTAGAAATAACCATGGTCATCCAAACACCTAAAACAATGACACCCACTAATAGAACAGCCGATACAAATGAACTACCAAATGTTGCACTCCCACCGACAAAAAAAATCGTGATGATTGTGATTAAAATAGGAAACCGACCATTACAAGGGACAAAATTATTGGTAATAATGGCAATCAATCGTTCACGGGGCGAATCGATAATGCGAGCGCCTGTTACTCCAGCAGCATTACAACCAAAACCCATACACATACTTAAAGCTTGTTTCCCACAGGCCCCGGCTTTTTGAAAATATTTATCGAGGTTAAAAGCAACACGTGGTAGATAGCCAAAGTCTTCTAACAAAGTAAAAATCGGAAAGAATATAGCCATAGGAGGCAACATAACAGAAATTACCCAAGCAACAACATGGTAAACCCCTTGAATCAATAATCCTTGTAACCAAGTCGGCCAGTTGGCACCAATGGAAATTTTCATCAACCAATCTTGAAGGGCAAACAGACCTTTTGCCAGCATATCAGAAGGCGCATTGGCTCCTTTTATGGTAAACCAAAAAACAGCAATCAATAATAAGAGCATAATAGGAAATCCAGTTGCTTTACTGGTAAAAATTTTATCGAGTATACGATCGTTTTTATCATAGTTCTCTTTTTCGTAAACAATGGCAGAATTAGCAATGGTACTAGACATTTCCATAATAAAATTGGTTTGTTCTTCATCACTTTTGAATTCTTGTCGTAAGGCCTCCAATAATACTGGATTGGTCGGTTCTTTCATAGATGAAACATTTTTCATCAATTCGTCTATTCCGATTTTCTTAATAGCAGATGTACCTACTACAGGGACACCTAATTTTTTAGCTAAATTGTCCAAATCAATGGTGATTTTTTTCTTTTTTGCCTCATCTAATAAATTCACACAAACAACAACATGATCAGTCAAACGCATTATTTGCAAGACTAGATTTAGATTTCTTTCCAAAGCTGTAGCATCACAAACTACGACTGTAGTATCTGAACTTTCAGATTGTATAAAATCACGAGCTACCTCTTCTTCGGTTGAATGAGCCGTTAAGGAATAGGTTCCTGGCAGATCGATAACAACATAATTTTTACCTTCGTAAAGGTAATTTCCTTGCGCAATTTCAACGGTCTTTCCAGGCCAGTTTCCCGTATGTTGTCGCATACCGGTTAACACGTTAAATAATGAACTTTTCCCAACATTTGGATTTCCCGCAAAAGAGATCACCCGATCAGAAGTATTTTGTTTTTTGACCTGAAATTCTGTTACATCATCCATTTTATGCATCCCCTTTTTTCATATACACCGTTTTTGCATCTTTTTTTCGAATGGCAATGATGGTCCCTCGAATTCTATATGCAACTGGATCTCCCGCTGGACTTTCTTGAACACATTGTACTTTGGTACCTGTTGTAAAACCCAAATCCCATAATCGTTGTTTCATATCCGCAGGGCTTGTAATTTCCTGTACAAGCGCTTCTTCTCCAACTTTTAAATCGCACAAACTTTTCAACTTTTTCCACCTCTTATTTTAGGTAACCCTTATTTTATATAAAAAGTATACCTAAATAGCAAAAAAGTCAATACGTTTGAGAAGGCTTCTCAGATAAATCTATTTTGTTGTTTCCTTTCAGGGCTAAAATCGCCGACAAACGTTACACTACACAAATATGTCTACTCTTTTTCTTATATTCACCTGCTTCGCTATCTAAATAAACCATCAATTCTCTAGTACCGAATTCTTTCTTCTACTTATTTTCACAAAATTTTCAATTTTAATGCTTTGTCTTTTGAATGGGAATATGGTACCTTTAGAAGTGCATTTGTTGATGAAACAAACGAACTTTTCAGAAAAGAGTGACTACATGTTAGAATTAAAAGATATAAAAAAACATTACACAGTCGGAGGAACAACTACAAAAGCGCTTGATGGTGTGTCTGTATCCTTTCGAAAAAAAGAATTTGTGGCCATCTTAGGCGCAAGTGGTTCTGGTAAAACAACCTTGTTAAATGTGATTGGTGGCTTGGATCAATATGATTCCGGAGATATGATCATCAATGGGAAATCCACAAAATCTTTCAAAGATAAAGATTGGGATGCTTATCGGAATAACTCAATTGGATTCGTTTTCCAAAGTTACAATTTGATCAGTCACCAAGGAATTATCGATAATGTCGAACTGGGTATGACTTTAAGTGGTGTCTCAAAAGCCGAACGTCGTCAAAAAGCAGAAGAAGCCTTGGAACGAGTGGGCTTAAAAGAACATATGCATAAAAAGCCCAACCAGTTATCTGGCGGTCAAATGCAACGGGTAGCTATTGCTCGTGCCTTAGCCAATGATCCAGAAATTTTACTTTGTGATGAGCCAACAGGTGCGCTGGATTCAGAAACAAGCACCCAAATCATGGACTTGATTAAGGAGTTATCTAAAGAAAAGCTCGTAATTATGGTGACTCACAATCCAGAATTAGCTCATGAATATACCGATCGAATCATTGAATTTTCTGATGGTAAAGTTCTTTCTGATTCCCATCCGCACGTTGAAGGTAAGAAAAAGGAAGGCTTTGATTTAAAACATACAAAAATGAGTTATTTCACAGCGCTTCGCCTTTCTTTTAATAATATTCGTACCAAAAAAGGACGCACTTTCTTAACTTCATTTGCATCAAGTATCGGTATCATTAGTATTGCAGTAGTGCTTTCCTTATCTTCAGGATTCCAAAAACAAATCGATGATACTCAATCAGAGACACTTGCTCAATTCCCCATTACTATCTCACAAATAACGGCTGATCAAGATCCCGAACTTTATGAGAATCGCGATTTAAAAGGAACATTTCCTGATACCAAAGAAGTCACTGCAAAAATAAACGAAGCAGACCGTGCCCAACATACCAACAAAATTGATGAGGACTATATTACTTATTTGGAAGACATTGATCCAGAACTCAGTAACAATATCGGCTATACTCGTCTAGCAACCATGAATTTATTCAGAGAAATCAACGGTGATCCAACAGAAGTTCAGTTTTCAAATGATACCGCAGAAGGCAGCGAAACAGGATCGATGATGACCATGATGGCCAATCAAACGGGAGTCGGTGTTTCTTCTTTCCCACAACAACTGGATGATTCAAAAGGAAATTATCTCAAAGACAACTATCGTTTATTAGAAGGTGAATTTCCTCAAGATATCAATGATGTCGTTTTAGTTATTGACAACAACAACGCGACCAATATCAACGCCTTGACTAATTTAGGGTTTGAAGTTGAAGATGGCGATAAACTTCCTTTTTCTGACATTGTTGGTACAAAAATAAAGTTAGCTTACAATGATGCTTATTATACCGAACTACCAACGGGTAATTTTATTCCCAACCAGGATTTAGCTGAAGTTTATGACAATTCAGAAAATGAAGAGCTAACCATTACCGGCATCATCCGTATCAAAAATTCTTCGACCATGGATCTTTTAGCGCCGGGAATTGCTTATAGTGATGGCCTTGCTCAAAAAGTGATCGATAAAAATAGCGACTCTGCTATCGTAAAAGCTCAAAATGACAGTGATGTAAATGTCATGACTAATGAAAAGATGGATGAAACTACTAAAGATAATTTATTACAATATTTAGGTGCCTCCACTATTCCATACAGTATCATGATTTATCCAAATAACTTTGACTCAAAAGAAGAAGT
>DXDB01000208.1 GCA_019115705.1 Candidatus Tetragenococcus pullicola
ACGGACGAACACTTTTAAAACATTTTAAGGATGACGAAGTCAAAATCTTAGAAAAGAAATTACAAGAATTAGGGTATCAAAGGCGCGAAGTTGGAACAAATGATATAAAAGATTTACACGAATATAAAAAAATTGTTAATCAAGCGAATAAAGATTTGGAACACATGTTAGTAGCTGATTATGGTGCCCCTGAATACATTAATGAAACAACAGGAGATTATTATGATTTAATTGAGTATCATAATTTTACAGAATTTCCAAGAGAAGAAGACGAGGGACAAATCGCAAGAAAAACGACAATTCAAGAGAAAATCAATTGGATAGAAAATCATTTTAAACAAATTGATAAACAATTTTGGGAGCTTGATGAAGAAGTTTATCGCCTTGAAACTAAAAAACAAGTTTTGGAAAACTTTGACCTTCCTGAAATCAAAAAGGAGGTAATAAATAAAAAAGCAGAAAGTGATACACTGTCAGAAAAGATAAAACGACAAAAAGAAGGTTACGACAAAAATAAGTCTATTTTACGAAAACAAAGAGATGAAATGCAAGAATTGGCTAAATATGATGTTCATGACTATAAAAGTTGGAGAGAATCCAAAGAATTGGTTCAGGAATTAGAAACAATTCCCCAAAAAAGATTTAGTGGTAACTTTCTTTTTAGTGGAGATTTAGTGAAACGTTTAAAAATATTTGTGATGACTATGGTTGATAGATTAGATAAAGTTACAAGTCGAAACAATCTTCTTGAAACAACAATAGAAAAACTAGTAGCTAAAGAACAAGTATTAAAACAAGATAATCAACGTTTAAGTGATTATGCAACAAAATTAAAAACAGAGAATACTAAACTAAAAAAAGATAACGAGTCCCTAAAAGGGTCTAAAACGCTCTTAGAGGACCTTCAAGAGGTTTTAACGGATAAAGAGGTTAATAATCTAAACAAACGCTTAGAAAAGCTTAGAGAGGCTCAGAGAGCCTCTAGGAAACGAGATGAGCCGAATCAGTCAAAAGGTCGAAGTATCTGAGCGATTTATGCCGAGAAAACTCTTGTCAGTAAGCTAGGCGAAATTAGACTAAATTTGACGAGTTGTCAGGCTGTAAAGCTGACGACCGACAAATTAGGATAAAAGTAGCCTAGGTTACTTGCTGACAAGAGGAAATTGGAATAAAGTAAGCGAGTAAAAAATTAAGTCCTTATATTTCTAAGGGCTTTTGTTGTGTTTAAAATATAATAATGTTATATTGTATTTAAATAAAATACAGAGAGGATAATATTATGAGTGTACCTGTTGCAGTTCGGTTCGATGAAGAACTTAATGAATTTTTAGCAAAAACGGTTAAAGAAAACAATACGACAAAAACAGACTTCATTAGACAAGCAGTTATTGAAAAACTTGAAGATATGTATGATATTGAAATGGCAGATATAGCTTATCAAAAATGGGTTGATTCTGATAAGAAAACATTTAGTCACGAAGAGGCAATGAGACGCTATGGCTAATTATGACGTAGAATATGCTGAAACCTTTTTTGATGATATGGATAAACTCGATAGAGGAACGCAAAAACAAATTATGAAGTGGATTGAAAAACATTTAGTTGGTGTTGATTTTCCACGCTCTCCAGGTAAATATCTAACCGGAAATTTATCGGGATATGTTCGGTTTAGGGTTTCAAATTATAGAATTATAGCTGTAGTTGATGATGATGCTTTAGTGATTACAAATTTGCATGTTGGCCATCGATCAACGATTTATAAAAAGCAGTAGTTTTTATCTACTGCTTTTTATTTTTGGCCGCCCTTTCTAACAGGCGGTTAAGTGTAAAAACTTTTTACACCCTAATCGAAGAAAAACGAGGGAAAATTTAGGGGATTTTTCGCCAGAAAAATCTAAAATCTGGGGGGGCTACTACGACCCCCCTTAGGTGCCGAGTGCCAAAATGGGGTAAAAAGGAGCTTGAATCTTAGAGCCACAAGGCTTTAGGTCTGCGACCCTATACGGAAAAAGTTCCGTATAGGGTCGCAAAAAATGAGTTTTAATGTGCAAAAAAAAAGAGATTGGTATCTAATTTTGACAAAAATATCTAAAAAATGTAAAATTTAGGTAAAACTTTTTGATTTGAGGTGAAATAATGACAAAAACGAAAAAGAGAGTATCAATTGGTTTGACAAATGAACAGTATGAATTAGTTGATGAGTTATCAAAATCAAGAGGTTTTTCAAAATCTGCGATTTTTGTTCTCGCACTTGAAGAATATGCTAAAAAACAATTAGAAAAATAAGGAAAGGGCTCAGGAAACCAGAAAAACCGCCCAAAAATTTGAACGGCTGGCGGTTTTTCTTGGAAGTATAGAGTAAGCAAAAAGCTTGCTCTTGCTGGGTACAGTATAGCACATGGCTGAAGAAAAATCTAGAAATTTTACGTTTCTTTTGTATCCTGATGGAGATGGTTTCCCTAGCGATTGGGAAGACAGATTGGAAAAAATTGGAGTGCCGATTGCGATTAGTCCACTTCATGATAAAGACAAGAATAAAAATAGGTCATTCAAAAAACCGCACTATCATGGTATTTATATTGCTAATAATCCAGTAACAGCAAAATCTGTACGGAATAAACTCAAAGCAGTTTTGAGTTCAGAAACTGAAGAATGTAAGGCTGTTGCGAAGGTTCAGATTGTTTATGAATCAATTGAGAGTGTCTATTTATATCTTACACATGAATCTAAGGATGCTATCAAGAAAAATAAACATAGATACAATAAAGCAGATATTAAGCATATCAGTAATTTTGATATTGAGCGTTATATCACGATTGATGTTGAGACAAAAAACCAAACCTTAAAATCGTTGTTACAAATTATTCGAGCTTACTCAATTCCTAATGTTCTTGATTTACATGATTTTATCGAGGAAAACGGTGAAGATTATGGGATTGATATGAATTTATTTTTGAGTACGATTGAAAGTAAGTCGAGTATCTTACGCTTGTATTTTGATGGTGCTTACCAACGCAGTAAGCGAGGAGAAATGAAAAAAGACAGAGAAGATTAGTCAGACAATAGCGAAGCGGTCTGACTGTCATTTTGAAAAAATGACTTGCTCGGTAACGAGCAACGAAAGAGAAAATTTGTGATTCGAATTTTCTCTTTTTTTCGTGCGTTGGTTCGCACGACAGCTCTCTGCAAGAGTCCCTCGGAGGAGCGTTTTCGTTTTGATGTTGCGTAGCAATGTCAAAACAGAATAAACGTTACTCTTTTGGAAAGAGTAACAGAAAAGTGATATAATTTCCTAAATTATATCACTTAGAGGCGAGCAATAGACTTTGTCGGCTCGCCAGTCAGTCGCTATTCGACTGACTCTTTGGAGGAAAAACAATGGATTTGTCAATCTCGTTTAAAACATCGACAAAAATGTCTAGTATTAAGCATAACAATAGAGATTTAACGGAAAAAGAATGGCAAGAGCCTGCTCACAATCATATTATGAGAGAACAATCTGATGATAACATTTATCTAAAGCAAGAAAATTTAAAAGAAGTGTATGATAACTTATTTGGAGAAGCTTTAAAAGATTATAACGACAAGCAAAAACGAAAAGATAGAAAGATAGATGATTTTTATCATCATGTTAAAAAATCAAAAACGCTTGATTTACAACGTGAATTTATTGTGGGATTGGGGTCAAAAGCAGATTGGGATAGCTTACCAAGAGAGAAAAAATTGCAAGCTGGCGAAAAACTAGCTGAATATATTACAGAATTTGAGAAAAGACACCCTCACCTTTATATTTATAATGCGGCTGTCCATTTAGATGAATCGGGAGCACCACATGCTCATTTTAACATTGTTCCTGTTGCTAATGGGTATAAGAATGGTCTAAAGTTAAAACCAAGCTTTAAAAAGGCTTTAGCTAATGAGGGCTATACAGATAACGGACGAACACTTTTAAAACATTTTAAGGATGACGAAGTCAAAATCTTAGAAAAGAAATTACAAGAATTAGGGTATCAAAGGCGCGAAGTTGGAACAAATGATATAAAAGATTTACACGAATATAAAAAA
>DXDB01000209.1 GCA_019115705.1 Candidatus Tetragenococcus pullicola
AAAGCTTTCTTATTTGAAACACCTTTTGCTTTTGGAAGAGGTTTTGCATGGTCAATTTTTCCTGTTTTAATTATTTTGTATATCATTTTTGCGATTAAAGCTCGTGTGGAGTATAAAAAATTTACTTCCGATAATAATTTAGATTATTAAATTATTTATTTTTGATAGCAGTTTGTCTTAAGTGTAAGTATGACAAACTCACAAAAGGAATAGAAAAGCTTTTACCATAAGGCTCACTGTATTTTTTGCGGTGAGCTTTTTTTAATGCGATCTTTTGAGTTGGTCATACACCCGCCACGAACTAGGTTTTGTTGAACTAAAAACTCGCCCCCCTGACACAAGTCAAAGGGGGCTTTTTAATTCTGTTTTTTTGCGATAACTAGACAAAGTTAAGCAAAAAAAGAGCTTTAAAAACACGCGAAAAAGGACGACGTCCAAGCGTTATTTCTAACTCGAAAATCGGAACGATTGACGAATGGTTTTGACCTTGATTTTAGCCGTCGGCAGACCGCAAACCTTACGGATTTATCCATAAGGTTGTATTTGCGCTTCTTTAAAAGAAGCAATCTATGTGGTATGGTAGTCTTAAGAAAGCAGGTGCTGAAATGGCAAAGGTGTATTCAAGGGTTTCAAAGATAAATAATGTCGTGGGGCGAAGTGATTACATTTCGAACCCCGACCGTCAAGAGTTCATAAAATTAACGGGAAAATCAAGTGATTTTGAGTGGGAAGAATACGCTCAATTTGAAAAAGAAAATCAAAAGTCGCAAGAAAAAAATAACGAAGCCAGAGAATTAGTCATAGCATTGCCGAATGAAATGAGCGAAAGCTTCTCTGATGACGTTTTAGAGGAATTTTCGCACGAGTTAGCCCAAGAACTGCTTGGAAACAACCGAGATTATGAATTTGCTCTGCATTTTAACCAAGCACGAACCAATTTTCATATGCACTTGCTGTTCTCCGAGCGTGAGAGAGCCAATGAGCGCACTCCAAAGGTCTATAAGCGTGATATGTGGTTTGATAAGACCACCAATCGCATGGCAAAAGCCAATGCTGAAAATGCAGAATTAAGATATAAAAAAGGCGAAGTCATGAAAGATAAACAAGGCAACATCAGATATGACGAAGTTCCTTTTACAAAAAAAGAGAAGAAATTTACTGAGCGATCTTGGCTGAAAGACCACCAAAAAAACATTCAAAAAGTGTTAGCTGAATATAATTACGTGTTAGATATTTTTGACAACAAACATGAAATTGCTCAAAAAAAGCTCTACAAGGGGGCTTCTGCCGATTATTTAGACTATGCGACCAATTGGAATCAAGCGGCACTTAAAGCCAACAACAAGCTAAATAAAGAGCGTACAACGCTTTTAAAAGAATATCGTGTGCTGAAACCACTCATGAACGAATACAAATTTTTCTATGGCAAAGAAAAAGAGATGGAAAAAGCTGAATTAAACCTAAAAATCTACAAAAGAAATGGCTATTCTGGTAATAATTGGAACGTTTTTCAGCGAACTGCCTATTTTTTAACACGTTATGACGAAGATAAAGTCAATGTGAAGCTGTATAACGAACTCCGCAATAAGATTTTTAGAACTGTCTTTAATCAAGATAAATTTAATAACCCGACACACTATTTTAAAAACTTAGTCCAAAAAATTAAAGACTTTCCAAACAAGGTTCAAAAGGCTAAAGACACGTTATCTAAGCGATTTGGAACCGTTGAAAGATATAAAAATCATAAGCAAAACCTAGTCCAAAAAGAAAAAGCGAAAGCACAAAAACTGGAAAAAGAAAGACAAAAAGAAGCTGAATGGTTAAAAGAGATTCGAGAAAAACAAAGAAAAGAAAAAGAAAGAAAACCACCAAAAAGAAATCGAAGTAGGGGTCTATCATGATAATTTGCTCTTAAATCGTCTTTTTTGCCCTTTTAAGAGCCTTTAAACAGTTTCTAAGGGAATTACACTACAAGCTGGTTAAAAGCTCTTATTTTGTCTTTAAATAGGTTTTAAAAGGGTTTTAAAAGGTTTTTGATGGTTGTTAGGGCGTAAGCCCTGACCGAGCGATAGCGAGCCTATCACTAGCTTTCTGTACGCAGTAAACGAACAGTTAAGGACATCTAACTTTAATCAATCAGCTTTAACAAGTCTTTTCCTTGAAAAACGGTCTTGATCTTGACCTTGATTTTTTTAATGCAGGCTTGCGCAGCAAGGCGACCTTTAAAGGCGAGCGAAGCGAGCTAAAGGTTTTGTGGTTTTTGAAAAGTAGAAACGCAAACACAGGAATACGCGCGCCTTATTACTTCTTTATTACTTCTTAAATACTTTAAGTACTTAGGAAAACGAAAATGCTTTAACAACAATGTTTAGAGAGATAATACAACAGTAAAAAGTACACGATACAACAGTAAAAAGTACACGATACAACAGTAAAAAGTACACGATACAACAGTAAAAAGTACACGAAATGTATCATAATATCTAAAATATTTGAAATATGATATTTTATCAATTATACTGTTTTATAACTAAATTAAGGTGGTGTAATTGATGAACGAATTATTTAAAAATGACCGCAATTTTAATGACGAAATTATTAAACAAAGACACATGTTTGTTGCCGAACATAATGACCTAATAACTAAAGCAGACCACGATTTAACCGCTAACGAATTGAAGGTTATGGATTTGGTTATTTCAAAAATTAAACCGACTGATGATGATTTTTATGAAGTTGATACTTCACTGTACGAGATAGCAAACGTTTTTGACTTAAAACGAAGTGGTAAAACCTATAACAACATAGCAAATGCTCTGCGATCTTTACGAGCAAAAGAAGTGTTAATTTATAGCAAAAACAGTCGTGCTGTTACGATTACAGGGTGGCTCGAAAGAGCGATAATCGAAGAAAATGGACAAGTGTCAATACGAATAAATGAGCAATTTGCACCTTTTCTTTTAGATTTAACAAGTGATTATACGCAGTATCGCTTAATTGATACGGTTCAACTTGATTCAAAATATTCAATACGATTATATAAACTAATGCGTGAAGCCGATAAGCGCAGGGGCAAAATCACACCTGTTATTAAAGGCTCTCCTGATGAAATCGCAGATATGTTAAGTGCACCTGAAAGCTATAATTGGAGTCGCTTAAAACAAAATGTACTCGATAGAGCTATTAACGAAATCAACTTAAAAATCGAAGATATGGAACTTGAATTATATACTCAAAAAAGAGGACGTCGAGTGGTTGAAGTTGAGATACATAACACCTTTTATCCCCGAAAATCTAATCTGCATGATGACGATTTTGAGCCAGTTCCGATGATTAACTGGATAAAAGATATAAATAAATAAATAAGAAATAATGAGCTTGCCTTAATGCTAATTAAGTAAAACTCAAAAAATATTAAAAGATTCAATTGGTTAAGAGATAGGCTAAGCCTATCTCTATTTTATTTTTTTGTTGACTTATACAGTTTAACTATATATACTGTAACTACATAGTTAAACTGTATAAAAATAAATATTTAGGAAGGAGTCCAACATGAAAAGAAATAAACATCTGCCATTGACAGAAACTGTTTACTATATTCTTTTAGTTTTGTTTGAACCAGCACATGGCTATTTAATCATGCAGAAGGTGGAAGAATTAAGCCAAGGGGAGGTTCGAATGGCTGCTGGTACGTTATATGGAGCCATTGAAAACTTATTGAAGTGGAAATTTATTAAACCTGTTGAAAGTAAAGATAAAAGAAGAAAAGTATATGTAATTACAGACGAAGGAAAAAAAGTGTTACAACTCGACTATGAACGTATGAAACATATGAATAAAATAACTACAAACAAGTTACTATAGGAGGGAATGTTATGAAAAAGTGGAAGTTCTTTTTAGATTTAGACAAAGAAGAAAAATGGTTGAATGAAATGGCTAAACAAGGATGGATATTAGCTAGAAAAAGTTTAAGATATAAATTTGAACGAGGTGAAGAAAAACTAATTAAAATTGACTATCGAACGTTTAAATCAAAAAAAGATTTAGAGGATTATCTTTTATTATTTGAAGATAGTGGTTGGACGCATCTTGCAGGAGATAAAAGTTCGGGAAGACAATATTTTATGAAAGAAGATTCGAATGCAAATGATGACATTTTTTCTGATCAACGCTCCAAAGCTGAACGCTATAAAAGAATGGCTGATGGCTGGTTAAATTTAGCTATCTCCTATATTCCTATAGCTGTTACACTCTATCTAACGAAATTTGCTGATTTTGAATCAATACTGAATCCGAAATCTTTATATCTAACACCTGGTTTATGGGAATTAACTGGTTTATCTTTTTGGAAAGCTTTCTTATTTGAAACACCTTTTGCTTTTGGAAGAGGTTTTGCATGGTCAATTTTTCCTGTTTTAATTATTTTGTATATCATTTTTGCGATTAAAGCTCGTGTGGAGTATAAAAAATTTACTTCCGA
>DXDB01000210.1 GCA_019115705.1 Candidatus Tetragenococcus pullicola
TCTTTCTATTTCACTATAACCTAACCAAATCGGAGTGTCAACGGAACTTGCAATCTGCCAATTTTTAGTAGCTGATCAATGTTATTAAAAATTTTTCTTACTTACGTTGAAAGTAATCGACAATTGCTTCTATTATATGCTGACTTGCTTTTCCATCTCCATAGGGGTTTTTGGCTTGTGCCATTTTTTGATGTTCTTGTTCGTCTACCAAAAGATGTTTTGTTTCTCGATAAACAGTTTCTTCTTGTGTGCCAATTAGTTTTAAAGTACCTGCTTGTATCCCTTCCGGACGTTCCGTCGTATCCCGAAGAACTAGGACTGGAACACCCAAAGAAGGCGCCTCTTCTTGAACGCCACCAGAATCACTTAAAATCAGATAGCTTTTAGCCATAAAATTATGAAAATCAACAACATCTAAGGGTTCGATCAATTGAACATTTTCCAAATTGTCTAAAAAACTTTGTGCCAGTTGCCGCACTTGAGGGTTTTTATGCATAGGAAAAATAAAGACAACCTGCGGAAATTCAAGGGCAATTCTCTTTAAAGCTCTAAAGACTTGTTTCATCGGTTCGCCTAAATTTTCACGACGATGCATTGTAACAATCACATGTTTATGGTCACCATCAGAAAGGGCGAAATTTTTATAATCTGCTTGTATCGTGTATTTCATAGCATCAATAGCGGTATTTCCAGTAATGAAAATATCTTGAGCACGATGATTTTCTTCTAGTAAATTCCTTCGACTCTGTTGAGTTGGAGCGAAGTATAAATCAGCAAGAACATCGGTTAATTGGCGATTTGCTTCCTCTGGATAAGGAGAATTTTTGTTCCAAGTCCGTAATCCAGCCTCCACATGGCCAATGGGAATTTGTTGGTAAAAAGCCGCCGTGGCTGCCGCAAAAGTAGTCGTTGTATCCCCATGTACCAAAATCATATCTGGTTTTTCTTCTATTAATATAGGTTGTAAATCTAATAAAACTTTTGTCGTTATCTCTGTTAAAGTTTGACCAAGAGACATAATATTTAAATCGTAATCTGGAACAATAGCAAAGATTTTCAAGACTTGATCCAACATTTCTCGATGTTGAGCGGTTACGATTACTTTTGATTCAAAACGATTATCTGCTTCTAACGCCTTGACCAATGGTGCCATTTTTATTGCTTCTGGCCGTGTTCCAAATATTGAAATTATCTTTCTCATTCCCCCATCTCCTTACCAGATATTGTACCAAATTTAAGCGTACAAAACTATCACAAGTTCATTTCGAGAATTGTTATCTCTTTTCTAAACTCACAAAAGGCCGATAGACATTCAACTGTCCACCGGCCTTCTGATAATAATGTTAAGCTTTAATTAAATCGTATCGCCATTAAAAATAGAATTTTTAACAATGACATAATCAACTGTACGAATGGCAGCTAAGTCTTTTCCACCCGCGTAAGAAATAGACGATTGTAAATCTTGTTGCATTTCAATCAAGGTATCTTTTAACGAACCTTTATGAGTGACCCAAATCTTTTTGCCTTCTACATTTTTCTTTTCACCTTTTTGAAATTCTGAAGCTGATCCAAAATATTCTTTGTAAACAACACCATTTTCTACTTTTGTTTCACCTGGCGATTCTTCATGGCCAGCAAATAACGAGCCAATCATGACCATAGTAGCACCAAAGCGAACCGACTTGGCAATATCTCCATGGGTTCGGATACCACCGTCTGCAATAATTGGCTTTCTTGCTGCTTTGGCACACCACCGAAGCGCCGCTAATTGCCAACCACCCGTTCCGAATCCTGTTTTTGTTTTTGTGATACAAACTTTTCCCGGTCCAATCCCGAGTTTTGTAGCATCCGCCCCAGCATTTTCTAGTTCACGAACAGCTTCTGGCGTTCCTACATTTCCAGCAATAATAAAAGTTTCAGGTAAAACTTTTTTTATTTGTTGAATCATACGAATAACAGAATTGGAATGTCCGTGGGCAATATCGATGGTAATATAGTCAGGAATTAAATTTTTCTTCGCTAATTCTTCAATAAATCGAAATTCACTTTCTTTAACTCCGACACTAATTGAAGTAATTAAACCTCTTGCTTTCATTTTTTGAACAAAAGGTATCCGTGCCCCTTCATCAAAACGATGCATTATATAAAAATACCCATTTTCAGCTAAAAATTCAGCGATTGGTTCATCAATAATTGTTTGCATATTGGCGGGCACTACTGGCATTTTAAAACGATGTTTCCCTAAAACAACGCTCGTATCACATTCTGATCGAGAGTCAACAATACATTTATTAGGAATTAATTGAATATCCTCGTAATCAAAAACTTTCATATCAAACATTGAAAATCTTCCTTTCTGTTACCATAAATCATCTGTATTTTTAGCACCTTCCCTAGGTTAGCGGAAATCTCGCAGGAAAGCAATTAAAAAACTTGTTTTAAGCAAAATAAAACAGTCATTGTTCGTATTTTACAAACAATGACCGCTGTTTTAGGGTAAATCATTTCCTGCAGCTAAATAAACACGATACCAATCTTGTCTAGAAAGTGTAATTTCGGAAGCTTCTGCAATCTCTTGAATACGTGTACGATTCATCGTTCCTGCAATAACTTGGAAATTCGCTGGATGACTCAATATCCAAGCAGCAGATATTCCTGTTGCCGTTGATCCATATTTTTCTGCCATTTCATTAAGAACTTTATTTAGTTCTGGAAATTTATCATTGCCAACAAAAACACCTTCAAAAAGACCGTATTGATAAGGTGACCATGCTTGAATTGTCATTTCGTTGATACGAGAATATTCAAGGATTTCACCATCAAAATCGTTTGCTCTACTATCTGTCATATTGACATGTAGCCCTTGATCGATCATTCCAGAATGCATGATACCAAATTGTAGTTGGTTAAAAATAAGGGGTTGTTTGACATATTTTTTTAATAGTTCAATTTGACCAGGTTTTTGATTGCTCACGCCAAAATAACGCACCTTACCTTGTTGTTCTAACTGATCAAAAGCCGCTGCGACTTCTTCTGGTTCCATCAAGGTATCAGGTCGATGTAGTAATAAAGCATCTAAATAATCGGTATTCAAACGTTTCAAACTATTTTCGACCGATGAAATAATATGTTCTTTTGAAAAATCATACATTACTCCCGGAACGATGCCACACTTAGATTGCAAAAATAATTTGTCTCTATTAATAGAAGTTTTTGCAAGATTTTCGGCAAAAATTCTTTCACATTGTCCATCACCATAAATGTCGGCATGATCAAAATGCGTGATACCATTATCCACCGCTGTTTCGATTACTTCTCTAGGATCTTTAGCACCATTTAGGCGCATACACCCTAAAATCACGCTGGGAACCTTTTTTTCTGTAGTTCCTAATTTTATTTTTTGCATCAAAAATTCCTCCTCAAAAACAACTGTTTTACTGAACCATTATAACACGATTCTCTCTAATAGGTGCTAAGAGGAGCAGGAAACGTTAGAAAATAAAATATTCTAGCTATCGTTGATTGTCTATAAAGGCTTTATTCGCGATATCTTTTCGGTAAAACATCTGTGGCAAATCAACTCTTTCTAAGGCATCATATACCTTTTTTTGAGCCTCTTCGATTGTTTTTCCAGATGATTGAAGTACAAATATACGTCCTCCATTCGCTACAATCTTTTCATTTTTCTCTTTCACACCAGCATAATAGCTATTTGTTTTTGGGGTAAATCTCTCAGGCAAAATCATCCCTTTTTGATAGTCTTTTGGATATCCTTGTGCCGCAACGACGACGCCCACTGTTGCTTGATTAGACCATTGAATAGTAGGAATCTGATTTTCTAATAGATCAGTAATGATTTGGGCTAAACTACTTTTTAATCTTGGTAAGACAACTTGTGTTTCCGGATCGCCAAAACGAGCATTAAATTCGATTACTTTTGGTCCATCTGGCGTAGCAATAAGGCCCGCATATAAAATACCAACAAAGGGAATTCCCTCATTGATCATCCCATGAACAATAGGTAATAAAATCGTTTCTTTCGCCTCTTCGACCATACACTCATCAATTTGTGGAACTGGTGAATAAGCACCCATTCCCCCAGTATTTGGGCCTCTATCTCCATCAAACGCTCTTTTATGATCTTGAGCGATCACCATCGGGTATACTTTATCGTGGTTGACAAAAGCCATTAAGGAAAACTCCTGTCCCTCCAGAAATTCTTCGATAATAATTTGATTTCCACTTTGACCAAGACTTTTTTCTTCCATAAATGCATGTAAGGTTTGGATAGCGATCTCTTTTGTTTCCGCGATGACCACGCCTTTACCAGCTGCTAACCCATCTGCTTTGATCACAAGGGGCAAATCATGCGTTAAGACAAATTCTTTGGCCTCTTGAAAGTGATCAAAACTTTTAAAATTGGCAGTTGGCACCTTATTTTTTAACATTAGATTTTTAGCAAATTGTTTGGAGCCCTCAATTTGAGCCGCTTCTTTTGTCGGTCCAAAAATTTTTAATCCAGCTTTTTGGAAATGATTGACTATCCCTTTAACAAGTGGTACTTCAGGTCCTACAAAGGTCCATTCAATTTGATGTTGCTTTGAAAAATTAATTAAAGCGTCAAACTCTTCTTCTAGAATAGAAAGAATTGTGATTCCATCTTTTCTCATTCCTGGATTACCTGGCGCGCAATAAACGTCGGTCACTTTAGAGTCTTCTAAAAGTTTTTTAGCAATAGCATGTTCTCTACCACCGCTACCAATGACAAGTACTTTCATTTTCTTCACCTTCTTCAAAGTCTTTTAAAAGATTTATTAGTGTCTGAAATGTCTAACCTTGGTAAAGACCATGGTTATGCCATACTTATCAGCCATATCGATGGAGTCTTGATCTTTGATACTCCCTCCAGGTTGAATGATGGCACGAATTCCATGTTGCGCAGCATATTCCACACTATCATCCATTGGGAAAAAGGCATCACTTGCTAAGACAGCATCCTTCATTTTAGCAGTTTCTTCTGCTTGTTCGATGGCAATTTTTACAGAACCCACCCGATTCATTTGCCCAGCTCCTACTCCAACTGTCTGATATTCATTGGCCAATAATATTGCATTTGATTTTACATACTTAACAGCTTTCCAAGCAAATTTCAAAGCTTCAAATTCTTTTTCATTTGGTTGGCGCTTGGTAACTACTTGCCAATTAGAGGGATCTTCAGGAACAAGATCTTGTTCTTGAACTAAAAGGCCACCCAATACAGAAACTTTTTCTAGTTCATGTTTATCTGTTTTTGCAAAATCCATTGTCAATAGACGTATATTCTTTTTCTTTTCTAAAATTTCCAAAGCTCTCTCATCATAACTAGGAGCAATTACAATTTCTAAAAATAGTTGGTGCATTTTTTCCGCTGTTTTTACATCCACGTTTCGATTCAAAACGAGGATACCACCGAAGATTGAAACTGGATCTGCTTCATAGGCATGTATATACGCCTCATAAATTGAGTCGCCGATACCAATTCCACAAGGATTCATATGTTTTAAAGCGACAACTGTTGGTTCTTCAAAATCGCGAATGATTCGAATGGCTGCATCAGCATCACGAATATTGTTAAAGGAAAGTTCTTTACCATGAAGCTGTTTTGCTGAAGCTAACGAATAAGATTCTGGTAAAGCTGATTGATAAAAGGCCGCTTTTTGATGAGAATTTTCACCATAACGCAACGCTTGTTTATGTTCATAAGCCAACGTCATTTTTTCTGGTTCGATTTCATCCAAGGAATTAGTAAAATATTCTGCAATCAAAGCATCATAAAAAGCGGTATGACGAAAAACTTTTGCAGCTAGTTTTTTACGAGTTTCTAATGTTGTCTGTCCCTTATCTTCTAATTCTTCTAGAACTTGATCATAATCGTTGGGATCAATAATAACCGTTACATCTGCAAAATTCTTTGCGGCTGAGCGTAACATGCTAGGACCACCGATATCAATATTTTCGATGGCTTCTGCTTGCGTAGCCTCTTCTTTTTGAATCATCTCTTTAAAAGGATATAAATTCACCACTACAAAATCAATAGGTGCTATTTCATTTTCTTCCATCTCTTGAACATGTTTTTGATCGGATCGTTTTCCTAATAATCCCCCGTGAATTTTGGGGTGAAGTGTTTTGACCCGACCGTCTAGCATTTCCGGAAAACCGGTGATTTCTTCAACACTTGTTGTAGGAATCCCTGCTTGGTCAAGTTCTTTTTTAGTTCCTCCCGTTGAAATAATTTCAATTTGTTGTTCACTTAATTTTTTAGCAAAGCTAGCAATTCCTTTTTTATCTGAAACACTAATCAAGGCTCTTTTTCTCATTTTCTAAAAATTCTCCTTCTTGTTTTCATTTTTTGTTAATTTAGCAATTACTTGTGGGTATAAAACATGTTCAGCTGAATGAATCTTTGTTTCTAACGTTTCTAAAGTATCATAGGTCTTAATTTCTACTGCTTTTTGGGCAATGATTGGACCTGTATCAACCCCATCATCCACATAATGAATCGTGACTCCAGTGACTTTGACTCCATAAGTAAACGCGTCTTTTATACCATGTCTTCCCGGAAAACTTGGTAGTAACGAGGGATGAATGTTAATGATTCTATTGGCATAGGTTTCTAACATTACTGAACCTAAGATTTTCATATATCCCGCTAAAACGACAAAATCTATTTTTTTTGAAACTAATAAGTCTCGTAACTTTTTTTCATACAATTCTTTTGAAGAAAAATCATGGAGTGAAAAACTGACAGAGGGAACTCCATATTTT
Source organism: Candidatus Tetragenococcus pullicola (assembly GCA_019115705.1). GTDB lineage: Bacteria > Bacillota > Bacilli > Lactobacillales > Enterococcaceae > Tetragenococcus > Tetragenococcus pullicola. The sequence continues at coordinate 6,805 of DXDB01000210.1, forward strand.
TTTGCTTTTTCTAGCACAAGCGCTTGTTTCTGGTCAGAAAATAACAGACAAATATCATCTGTCACTACGCCTTCTCGTTTGGCAATCATAATCGCTTCAAAGTTACTTCCTGTTCCTGATGCGAGTACCGCTATCCTCATGGCTTAAAATCCTCCGTGAGCAAAACTGCTGCTTCTTTTCTTGGAACAATTTTGCCGATTTGATAAGAAGATTCTCCTTCCTTTTTTAACAATTCTTGCACTTTTTCACCATCTTCTTTTGAAACAATCAAGACCATACCGATTCCCATATTAAAAATTTCATACATTTCTCGTGGTGGAACGTTTCCTAGTTTTTCTAAAGCTTTAAAAATCGGTAAAACGGGCCAACTACCAAGATCAATCTGACAGGCCAAATTATCGCTGAGCACTCGCGGAAGGTTCTCGAAAAAGCCACCTCCTGTAATATGCGAGATTCCCTTAATCAACTGTTGTTTACATAAAGGTAAAACCTGTTTGGCATAAATTCGAGTAGGTTCTAACAAGACTTCTTTTAAAGGTTGGTTCATTTCCTCTAGAATAGTTTCTCCGGTCAATGCATGTTTTTCAAATAAAATTTTTCGTACAAGCGAATAGCCATTGGAATGAAGTCCTGACGAAGGTAATCCAATCAAGAGGTCACCGGCTTCGATTTTCTCTCCAGTAATCAATTGTTTCTTTTCAGCAACACCAACCGCAAAGCCTGCCAAATCATACTCGTCTTCACTATACATATCAGGCATCTCTGCTGTTTCTCCTCCAATCAGTGCTGCTCCTGCTTGAACACATCCATTGGCAACACCTGCCACCACTTGTTCTAAACGATCTGGTTGAATTTTTCCTGTGGCAATATAATCTAAAAAATAAAGAGGTTCAGCACCTTGGCTGACAATATCATTGACACACATGGCCACACAATCAATACCAATCGTATCATGTTTATTTACTTTTTTTGCCACTAATAATTTGGTTCCCACACCGTCTGTTCCAGAAACTAGAACAGGTTCTTTTATATTAAGCTCACTTAAATCAAAACAACCCCCAAATGAACCTAATTCCCCCATCATTTCCCGACGTTTGGTTTTGTTGACATGTTTTTGAATACGAGAAATAACTTCATAACCGGCATTGACATCTACACCAGCTTTTTTATAAGCATTTGCCATTTTTATTCCTCCATTTTAAAAAAAAGAGACTTTTTCTTTTAATGATGCTTGGTATCTTTCTTCATAATCATATAAAGGGGTAGGATAATCGCCGTTAAAGTAAGCCATACATAAGCCAGTATAGGGCGCATCATAAGAAAGACCAATCGCATCGATCAATCCTTGCTCACTTAAAAATGAAAGAGAATCTGCGCCAATACACGCACACATTTCTTCAACCGAAAGATTCGCTGCCATTAATTCTTTTCTTGTTTGAATGTCAATTCCATAAAAACAAGGATATTTTAAAGGCGGCGATGCAATTCGTAGATGAACTTCGCTAGCGCCGGCTTCTTTTAACAACTGAACAATACGGCGGCTAGTCGTTCCTCTTACAATCGAATCATCCACTAAAACCACTCGTTTGCCTTCCACGACTCCTCTGACTGCGGAAAGTTTCATTCGTACACCTTGTTCTCTTAGCGCTTGGGTCGGCTGAATGAAGGTACGGCCAACATATTGATTTTTGATTAATCCCAATTCATAGGAAAGACCCGAACTTTCTGCGTAACCACTAGCAGCAGAAAGAGAAGAATTTGGTACGCCAATTACCATATCTGCTATCGCCGGTGCTTCTTTAGCTAACTGGATTCCCATATTCTTCCGGGCAGTATGTACATTAACTCCCACTATATTGGAATCTGGACGAGCAAAGTAAATATATTCCATCGCACAAATGGCTGGTTTGGTATCTTTGGTGAAAAAATCAATATGTAGCCCGTCATTATCAACAATGATGATTTCTCCTGGCTTAACATCGCAAATAAAGGTCGCGCCAACGGTATCCAGTGCACAAGTTTCTGAAGCAATGACATAAGCGCCATTAGTCATCTGACCGATTGAAAGCGGCCGAAAGCCATTGGGATCAAGAGCTGCTACCATCTGATCTTCTGTTAATAACAAATAAGCAAACCCACCTTTTACCTCAAGTAAGGCTTCTTTTAACTTGCTTATAAAACAATCAGCCTGACTTTGACGAATCAAATGCATTAAAATTTCGGTATCGGAATTTGAATGAAAAATAGCCCCTTTTTCTTCAAGTCCACGTCGCAGGCTTTTCGCATTTGTTAAGTTGCCATTATGAGCCAAACCGTATTGTCCATCATAAAATTTAAAGAGAAAAGGCTGGATATTATCAACAGAATCATTCCCACTGGTCGCATAACGAACATGCCCAATAGCCGCTTTTCCTTTTAAAGTCGTTAATTTTTTTTCATCAGAAAATACCTCAGAAAGAAGACCTAGTCCTCGATAACCGTTTAACTTCCCCGCATCATTGGAAACAATGCCGGCACCTTCTTGTCCCCGATGTTGTAAACTGTGCAAACCAAAATAAGTGAGCCTGGCAGCTTCCGGATGACCCCACACGCCAAAGACACCACATTCTTCATTCAAGCTTTTTACTTCATAAGACATTTTATAGCGTCCTCCCATAAAATACGTGCTTGTTTAGCAGATACATTGATTGTTTGCGTTTGGCTTGCTATTTTTAATCGTCCATTAGCTGTCACTTGTCCGATTCGAAATACCTCTTTACCAACAATCTTTTCAAAGGCTGACGCTTTTTCTTCTGGAACGCTCAAAATAAAACGGGATTGCGTTTCCGAAAACAGATTTTCTACAGGCATTTGTAAAGAAACATCTACACCAAAATCATGTAAAAAAGCAGATTCACAAAGAGCTACTGCTAGCCCACCTTCGGAACAATCATGAGCGCTAGAGACATAGCCAGCTTTGATTGCTTGCAAAATAAACGCTTGGTTCTCTTTTTCCGTTTCTAAATCAAAAGGCATTATAGAACCACTAATTTCTCCTGTTTGCATTTTTTGAATTTCACTGCCATTAAAATCTTTCCCAGTCTTGCCAACAAGATAAATAATATCACCGACTTGTTTGAAATCTTGTGTGGTAATATCTTTTAAGTCCTCGATTAAGCCAACCATACCAATCACAGGCGTCGGATAGATTGCTTTGCCATCTGTTTCGTTATATAAAGACACATTTCCTGAGATAACTGATGTCTGTAGTTTTTCACAAGCTGTGGCAATTCCTTGGGCGGCATACCATAATTCCCAAAAACTTTCTGGTTTATCTGGGGACCCAAAATTTAGACAATCCGTGATGGCTAAAGGTCGTCCACCACTAGCCACAATATTTCTAGCTGCTTCTGAAACAGCAATCTGACCCCCTATTTCTGGATCTAAATATAAATACCGGCTATTACAATCCGTTGTCATCGCCAAAGCTTTATTTGTCTCGCGAATCCGTAAAACGGCGCTATCACTTCCAGGTTTTACCACGGTATTGGTACCCACCTGAGAATCATAGGTTTCAAAAATCGCTTTTTTAGAGGCAATGGTTGGTTGTTGCAATAGATCAACTAATGTTTTACTGGCATCTACAATAGTTGGTATAAAATCAGCTTCATTTTTAAATGTTTTATAGCGAGCAGGTTCTTGATACTCTTTTTGATACACTGGTGCTTTTTCGGCCAAGGCATCCACAGGAATATTAGCAACTTCTTGTCCTCGATGATACAAACGATAAAGGCCGTCATCTGTTACTTCACCAATTGTGATACAATCGAGATTATTTTTTGAAAATAAAGCTTGAACTTCTTCTTCGCACCCGTTTTTGACACAAAGCAGCATCCGTTCCTGAGATTCTGAAAGCATCATTTCATAAGGAGTCATGTCGCTTTCTCTTTGTGGGACTTTATCAAGATTAAGAATCAGACCACTGCCTGCTTTTGACGCCATTTCTGCACTAGAAGAGACCAAACCAGCAGCGCCCATATCTTGTATTCCTACCAACAGATCCGCATGATTTAAAATTAGGTCTAAACAAGATTCAAGCAATAGTTTTTCCATAAAAGGATCGCCCACTTGAACGGCGGAACGTTGTTGTTCTTCCCCTTCATTAAATTCTTCAGAAGCAAACGTCGCGCCATGGATCCCGTCTCGTCCTGTTTTGGCACCCACGTACATGATAGGGTTTCCGACACCTTTTGCTTGCCCTTTTTGGATATCTTTATGTTCCAAAAGGCCCACACACATCGCATTGACCAGTGGATTTCCAGCATAACAAGGATCAAATTGGACTTCCCCGCCTACTGTTGGAATCCCAATACAGTTGCCGTAATTACTAATCCCAGCAACCACTTCTTCAACGATATATTTTGTATGTTCGTTATCCAATTCGCCAAAACGTAAGGAATCTAAAATAGCAATTGGACGAGCACCCATACTAAAGATATCTCGAATAATTCCCCCAACACCAGTCGCTGCTCCTTCATAAGGTTCAACCGCCGAAGGATGATTATGACTCTCAGCTTTAAAAACAACGGCTTGACCATCGCCTATGTCAACAATCCCCGCTCCTTCTCCTGGACCTTGTAGAACATGTGGTCCACTTGTAGGAAATTTTTTTAATACGGCTTTTGAATTTTTATAAGAACAATGCTCACTCCACATCACTGCAAATAAACCTGTTTCAGTATAATTAGGTAGACGTTTTAAAATTGTCGACACAATCGATTGGTACTCTTTATCTGTTAGTCCCCAATTAACATATAAACGAGATTCTTTAATCTCTTGAGGTGTTGGCTCTTTTAATTTCACCGCTTCTTTGTTCATCTATACTGTCACCTTTCCAAAATTTGTTACCATAGAAGCAAAAAATCTACGCCCATCTGTTGAACCCAAGATTTCTTCCATAGCTCGTTCTGGATGAGGCATCAGGGCTAATACATTGCCTCGCTTATTACAAATACCCGCAATATTTTCCAAACTACCATTCACATTTTCTTGGTATTTAAAAACAATTTGCTTGTTGTCTTCTAATTCCTTTAAGGTTTTTTGATCGCAATAAAAATTTCCCTCACCATGTGCAATTGGTAAATGGATCACTTCGTTTTCAGTATACTGTGAGGTGAATTTTGTTTGATTATTCACAACCTTTAAAGGAATTGTCTTACAAACAAACTTTAAGGAATCATTTCTAAGTAAAACGCCAGGTAACAAACCTGCTTCAGTCAATATTTGAAAGCCGTTACAGGTGCCAAATACCGGTTTTCCCTCTTTAGCAAAACGTATCACTTCTTTCATAATAGGGGAAAAGCGAGCAATTGCGCCACAACGTAAATAATCGCCATAAGAAAACCCACCTGGAAGTAACACGCCATCAAAACCTTCTAAGGAAGTGGCCTCGTGTGAAACAAACTGAGCATCACAATTTTTTTGTTCTTTAATTGCGTAAAATAAGTCTTGGTCACAATTAGATCCTGGAAAAACAATGACTGCAAAATTCATTTAGACTTCCTCCATCGTTAAAATCTGATATTCATACGTTTCCATGGTTACATTGGCTAACAATTGGTCACAAATTTCTTCGATACTATCCTTTATCGAACGTTTTGAAGGACTCACCTTTATTTCAAAATATTTTCCAACCCGTATTTCTTCTACTTCCTCATAACCTAAGCGATGAACCGCTCCTTTAACAGCCTCACCTTGTGGATCTAGTACTGATTCTTTATAGGTCACAAAAACTTTTACCAAATACATCTTTACTGGTCCCTCCTTTTTTCTAAACGATTGCATACTTCTTGATACACTGGAACCAAATCTCCAATTTCTCGTCGATAGACATCTTTATCCAAATGAGCCTGGCTGCTACGATCCCAAAGCCGACAAGTATCAGGTGAAATCTCATCTGCTAAAAGTACTTTTCCTGTTTTTGTTTTGCCAAATTCAATTTTAAAGTCAACCAAGCAAATATCCACAGCCAAAAATAACTCTTGTAGTGCCTTGTTTACCTGTAAGGCAATTTTTTTCATCTGAAGGATTTCAGCCTCTGTTGCTAACGATAGGACCAAAATTTGTTGTTCATTGATAAAAGGATCATCCAAGCGATCTTCTTTAAAGTAAAATTCCACAATTGGAAACGCCAACTGACTTCCTTCACTGATACCCAAACGTTTCGTAAAACTACCCGCAGCTACATTACGAACAACAACTTCGAGAGGAAACATCTTTACTTTTTCAACCAATTGTTCGTCTTTGGATATTTTTTTTATAAAATGAGTCTCGATACCTTTTGCTGATAACTCCTTAAAAATAAGACTAGTAATCTGATTATTCAATTGACCTTTTCCAACGATTTCATCTTTTTTTAATCCATTTAAAGCTGTTGCTTGGTCTAAGTATTCTACCATTAACACGTTTTCTTGCTCTGTTTCAAACAATTTTTTGGCTTTTCCTTCATAGAGTAAACGACCTTTTTGCATTTGGCACCTCACTTTTTTCTATACATTGATTCTATCAATGACAATTTCACTCGTCAATATAATTATGTACATTTTCACATTTTACATTACTTAATGTTCGTATTTTATAAAAAACAGGAAATACTTTTTTCTTTTTCCTTTATGAAAAATCCAAGCGACCTTTTAAAATAGCGTTTACAAAATTTTAAAACAGTGTTACTATGGCTATAGCAACTTTTACTTTCTAAGGAGAGACCATTAGTTATGGATGATATGTCTGAACAAGCTCATATTTTCTTATCAAATTTATCGAATCAAGAACAAAAAGAATTACTGATTGCTTTAACAAGAATCATAAAAACTTATCAAACTGATAAAAAAACGACTTCAAGAAAAACTCTACTATTTGAAAACTCTGTTGTTATATTCAATCGATTTCTAAAATTTCATCAATTGTTACAATTTAAAAATTTATACAATGATGAATTAGTAATAAGAGAAGTACAAGAAAACTTTTTATTTATGAATCGGAAATTTCTACAAATTTTTTACAACTGTGAAGAGTTGCCCTTTGCTTTTATTGAGCAACTTTGCCAATTATTAAAAACTAAGCAGCAAATAACTGTCCTCTCTTTTAAATCAAATAAAATTTAAAAAACGAGACCTGCCAAATTTGACAAGTCTCGTTTTTTTATTGACCTAATCCTACCCGTTCAAAAATAAGATCAACATTTTTTAAATGATAATGATAATCAAACGCGTCATCGAGTTCTTCTTTTGTCAAGATACCCATGATTTGTTCATCTGCTTCTAACAAGGGACGAAAAAGAGTTTGTTTATCCCAAGCTTCTGCTGTTTTTGGTTGAACCAAATCGTAAGCC